>CAIXOY010000233.1 GCA_903921135.1 uncultured Gammaproteobacteria bacterium | reverse complement strand
TCGGTGAGACCGGGGACGTAGCTCGCGCAGCCGGCCGGGAAGTGTTCTATCAGCGTCATCTCGGATCGTGCGCCGGCCAGAAGCAGCAACCGCTGCGCCCAGGCGCAGCCCTCGGCCGCAGGCTCGCCCACATGGATCACGCAGACAGGTCGGGTCAGTCGCACGCCGTCCTCGACGTGCAACAGCACCGCTTCTTCCGTCCAGCATGCGGCGAGGGCGGCGAAGGGATTTCCCGAACCCGCAGCAAGTCCACCGAATCGTGCGCGCAGGTGTTCCGGTGCGTCTTTCACTGTGTGGAGATGCACGCCTGCAACCGGGCGGAAAGAAGAACCGGCCTGGTCAAAGCGGCCATTACGGAACACGATGTAATCGGCGTCCAGACCGGGAATGCCCGCCTCCGCACCGGCTGCCGCCACGGGCGGCACACGTAACCAGGAGTCCGTTTCCAGCGCGCTGAGCGAGGTGTACTTCCATTCCTCGGTCTTGCGCCCGGGCCAGTCCGAGACGAGCCACGCCGCGCGGGCGGCCTGGCGTGAGGCCGAGAACCAATCACCATGCGCCGCTGCGTAAAGGGCGGCCGCAGCCTGCCGGTCGAAACCGCCCATCAGGCCCCCTCGTGCTCGAGCCAGGCGTAGCCTTTTTCTTCGAGCTCGAGCGCGAGTTCGCGTCCGCCCGAGCGCACGATGCGCCCTCCGGCCAGCACGTGAACGAAGTCGGGCACGATGAAATCGAGAAGACGCTGGTAGTGGGTCACCACGATGAAGGAACGCTCGGCAGAGCGCATGCTGTTCACGCCGGCCGCAACCACCTGGAGCGCGTCGATGTCGAGGCCCGAATCCGTCTCGTCGAGCACGGCCAGTGCGGGCTCGAGCAACATCATCTGCAGGATCTCGTTGCGCTTTTTCTCTCCTCCCGAGAAACCCTCGTTCACGCCCCGCTTGAGGAAATCCTGCGCCAGATTGACGCGGGTGCAGGTTTCACGCGCGAGTTTCATGAAGCGCACCGCATCCAGCGGATCCTGACCGCGGTGCGCGCGCGTTGCGTCCACCGAGGCCTTCAGGAACTCCATATTGCTCACGCCGGGAATCTCGACCGGATACTGGAATGCGAGGAACAGTCCCTCACGGGCGCGCTCTTCAGTCGCGAGGGCGAAAAGATCCTTGCCGCGGAAAGTGGCCTCGCCACCCGTCACCTCGTAGCCATCGCGGCCCGAGAGCACATAGCCGAGCGTGCTCTTCCCGGAACCGTTGGGTCCCATGATGGCGTGCACCTCGCCGGGTTTCACCTCGAGGTCTATGCCCTTCAGGATCTGTTTGTCCCCGATGCGGGCAGCAAGATTGCGGATCGACAGCATGTATCAGGAATCCAAGCGTTCAGTTTCGACGCGCGACACTCGCCGCACTCCCATGCCCCGCACGCGGGGCACGCATTCCAGCATCAGCCAACAGAGCCCTCCAGGCTCACCTCGAGGAGCTTGCCCGCCTCGACGGCAAACTCCATCGGCAGTTCCTTGAACACCTCGCGGCAGAAACCGTTAACGATCATCGACACGGCTTTCTCGGCATCGAGCCCGCGCTGACGGCACAGGAACAACTGGTCTTCACTCACCTTCGAGGTGGTGGCCTCGTGCTCGACCACGGCCGAACTGTTGCGGCTCTCGATATAGGGGAAGGTGTGCGCCGCGCTGGCATCCCCGATCAGCAGGGAATCGCACTGCGTGTGATTGCGCGCGCCCTCCGCGCCCGGGTTGATGCGAACCAGACCGCGATAGGCGTTGCTGGAATGACCCGCCGAGATGCCCTTGGACACGATGGTCGAGCGCGTGTTGCGCCCGAGGTGGATCATCTTGGTACCGGTATCTGCCTGCTGACGGTTGTTCGTGAGGGCGACCGAATAGAACTCGCCCACCGAGTTGTCGCCGCGCAGCACCACCGACGGGTACTTCCAGGTAATGGCCGAGCCCGTTTCCACCTGGGTCCAGGAGATGTGCGCATCGTCGTGGCACACACCGCGTTTGGTCACGAAATTGTAAATGCCGCCCTTGCCATCCTTGTCGCCGGGGTACCAGTTCTGGACCGTGGAGTACTTGATGCGCGCGCCCTTCAGGGCGACCAGTTCGACCACGGCCGCGTGCAACTGGTTCTCGTCACGCATCGGCGCGGTGCAGCCCTCGAGGTAGCTCACGTGGCTGCCCTCGTCGGCGATGATCAGGGTGCGCTCGAACTGCCCCGTCTTGGCCTCGTTGATGCGGAAGTAGGTGGAGAGCTCCATCGGGCAGCGGACACCTTTGGGGATGTACACGAAGGAGCCGTCGCTGAAGACGGCGGAGTTGAGCGCCGCATAGAAATTGTCGCGCTGGGGCACCACGCTGCCGAGGTACTTGCGCACGATCTCGGGGTGACTGTGGACCGCCTCCGAGATCGGGCAGAACACCACGCCGACCTCTGCGAGCTTGTCCTTGAAGGTCGTCACCACCGAGACGGAGTCGAAGACCGCGTCCACCGCCACACCGGCGAGCCGCGCCCGCTCGTGCAGGGGGATGCCCAGCTTCTCGTAGGTTTTGAGCAATTCCGGATCGACTTCGTCCAGGCTCTTGGGCCCGTCCTGAAGGCTTTTCGGGGCCGAATAATAGGACACTGCCTCGAAGTCGACCGGCGGGAAGTGCACATGCGCCCAGCCCGGTTCAGCCATGCCCTTCCACGCGCTGAAGGCTTTCAGCCGCCAGTCGAGCAGCCACTCGGGCTCGCCTTTCTTGGAGGAGATGAGACGGACCACCTCCTCGCTCAAGCCGGGCGCGATCGTCTCGGATTCGATGGCGGTGACGAAGCCCGCCTCGTAATCCTTGCGGATCAGTTCGTGGATCTGCTCGCTCATCTGCGTTCCTCAGGCCGCGCTGGCGGCCGCCTCTGCGCGTACACGTGCCTCGTGGCGCTGCAGCAAATCGGCCAGCGTGATACCGGCCAGAAAACTCTGGAGGTTCTCGCTGAGATCGCTCCAGAGATGATGCGTAAGGCAGGTATCACCGTGCTGGCAGTCACCCCTGCCCTCGCAGCGTGTGGCGTCTATGCGCTCGTTCACCGCATCGATGATCTGACCCACACTGATGTCGGACAGGGGTCGCCCCGGCCGATACCCGCCGCCCGGCCCGCGCGCACTGGCAACCAGACCCGCCCGCCGCAGGCAGGCAAAAAGCTGTTCCAGGTAGGACAGGGACAACCCCTGCCGTGTAGCGATATCCGCCAGCCGCAGGGGTCTCTGGCCCGAGTGCAGGGCCAGATCAAGCATCGCGGTCACGGCGTAACGACCTCGGGTGGTGAGTTGCATGGCGGCCTTTGCCCTCGTGGCGTGGGGTCGGGCCGCAGTATAGCCAATACCCTAGCAACGCGATCAACTATAAGGCCTGAGTATTCGCTGGGTCTTTTTACCGGCGCTCAGGGCAATCCGAATTCGGGCCAGCGCCCGAGCACATAGGTCTGACAGTTGCCCCAGCCGGTGGCGCCCGTATGCTGATCGTGAACCCGGATCAGGCAGTCGCGGAACTGGTTGAGTCGGGCGAGGCTCTCTGGCGCCGTGCAATCGGCGAAGTACTCCCCTTCCACGTGCAGCGGCCCCATCCAGGAGCCGTGGTGCTTGCCGTCGAAGCCGTGATAGAGGCCCGCACCCAGATGGAAACCGGTGTCGCTCACGGCCTCGGCCGTCAGCAGGCGCTCGCTGCCGTCCGCCATGCGCACCCGGAACTCGCCACCCAGAAGACGCAACGTGGACGGATCGAAACGCAGTTGCGGGCTCATGCCCACCAACGGCTCCCTTCGGCCGTCCGCGTGTTCGTAACCGCCCTGGATCCGCTCGTGCCGGAAGCCCGGGCCGCTGTAGTTGAGGTAGTACTGGTGGAATGCGTAGCTGGAACCGTCGGGGCGCTGGAAGAAGAGCGGATTCCAGATTGCCAGCGCGCTGGGGACGCGCCCGTCCATCGGATCGGGGCCGAGATCGGGAATGCGCACACCCACGTCGGGCCGGATGCCCCAGCTGTGGTCCCTTGTCATGATCCACTCCGAGGGCCGCACCTCGGTGCGCTTGCCCTCGACCTCCACCCAGCCTCGCGCGGTGCCGGTCTGGTGATAGCGGATCTGGCTTGCGGTGTGACGGAACCCATGGAGGTTGCGGCGATCTTCACGGTCCTCGAGCATGCAGGGGACGACTCCCTCGAGCTCAAGCTCCCAGGCGATCGGCTGCACATCGGTCGCGGCCAGCGCGATACGGATGCGCTTCAGGGGTTCGAGGACCTCGTACTCCAGAGGCCCTGCGTTGATGGAGTCGGGATCCCGCGCGAGCTCACGGCTGGCACGCACGGTCCATTGCTCCCGCTGGCGTCCGACCCCGCCGTAGGCGTCAACCACGTTCCGGTTGGGGTACTTGCCGAAGCCGAAACCCACCTGCAGCGATCCGTCCCGCGCGGCAGCCATGCCGCAGACCTTCTCGGTCCACGAGTAATCGCTCTGCGAGACGGTGGCGAAGGTGTCGACGATCTGGTGGTTGAAGAATTCGTCGGCCTTCACCAAGGGGCCAATGCTGCCGTTGCTCATGAGGCTGTCCCGCCGGAAAAAAGATCACTCAGGATACCTTCCGAACCCGCACCGCGCTTGTCGGCAGGTGCCTCAACCAACAGAATCCGGGCTCCACCTCATCCTGAGCCGAGGCGATGATGCCCCGATCCGTTCTCATCACCGGCGCGTCGAGCGGCATCGGCGAGGCGCTGGCCCGCGAATACGCCCGGCGTGGCTGGCAACTCGCGCTCGTGGCGCGCAGACACGCATTACTCGAGAGTCTTGCAGCGGAGTTGTCTGCGTCGGGGGCCGCTCGGGTGCTCGTTCTGGAACTCGATCTGCTGGACACCGATGCAATAGCTCCCTGTCTCGAACAGGCAGACCGCGAACTCGACGGCCTTGATCTGGTGATCGCCAACGCAGGCGTGGCGGAGTCATTTTCGGCAGGCGAGGGACAGATCACGCGCATGCAGCGGATGATCGGCGTCAACCTGACCGGCGCCTGCGCCACCATCGACGCTGCGGTCGCGATCTTCCGGCGTCGGGCTCATGCCGGGCAGGTGGTCGGCATCACCTCGATGGCGCGCTACCGCGGCCTGCCGAGGCTCGGCGTCTACAGCGCCACCAAGGCCGGACTGCACCGCTACCTGCAAGCCACCCGCATGGAAACGGCCCGAGCTGGGATTCGCGTAACGGAACTTGCACCGGGCTACATCGACACGCCGATGAACCGCGATATTCCTTCACGCCCCTTCGTGGTGAGCGCCGAGCGCGCTGCGCGAGACATGGTCGAACTGATCGAGCGAGGGGTCGCTCAAGCGGCCGTGCCACGCTGGCCATGGACCCTGATGGGACGCCTCATGCAGATCCTGCCCGCAGCGATACTGCAGCGACTCACATGAACCCCACCCACTGCCCGCGTTGCGGGCACCGTCCCGGGCCCGCTGACAAGGACACACACCCCGGCGTCTGCCCTGCCTGTGGCATTGCCTGGGCGAAATGGCGGGCACGCGCGGGAGGGTCTTCGCCCGCAGGGCAAATACATGCGGTATCGCAGCCACGCGAGGAGTACGCAACGCTGGCATCGCGGCTGCGCGAGCAACTCCTCCTTGCCCCCGAAGGCATGGATGCCTCGGGCCTGGCAGCACGGTCCTTGCTGTTGCTGGCGTTGGCTGCGTGGACGCTCTGGTTCGCAGCACACGGCATCGACTGGGAGATCATCGGCGGGTCCTTCCTGCACCGCGCGAATCTCGCTTTCCACGAGTTCGGGCACCTGTTCTTCATGCCGCTCGGCGAGACGATGACGATACTCGGCGGCAGCCTGTTCCAGATCCTGCTGCCGGTCTCTCTGGTCGCGTACTTTGCCGCGTGGCAGCAGGACAATGTTGCGGCGGCGGCTGCAGCCTGGTGGGCAGGCCAGAACCTCGTGGACCTCGCGCCCTATATCCGCGACGCCGAGTACCGTGCGTTGCCACTGGTCGGTGGGCGGGGCGAGGAAAGCCACGACTGGGGAAACCTGCTCACGCAGTGGAACGCCGTGGAGCAGTGTCACGCGCTGGCGCGTGGGAGCTTCGGGCTGGGGCTGCTGCTGATGACGGCCGCACTGGCGTGGGGCGCAGCGGTCCTCTGGCGGGCCCGCTACAGCAACTGACTCAGCGCGGGCGCAGCTCCAGAAGGCTGGGGCACCACATCGCGGGCGCCTCGAAACCCAGTAAGTGCAGCGTGGTGGCGGCAACGTTCGCGAGCCCGCAGCCGGGATCCTGCCGCAAGCCCAGACGCCCGCCCGACACGCGATCGTGCAGATAGAGCGGCACGGGGTTCAAGGTGTGACTGGTCTTGGCGCGGATCCTGCCCTCGGGCGTGTGCAGCGCAGCGCCCGTCTCGCGATCGAGTTCGAACATCTCTTCCGCATTGCCGTGGTCCGCCGTGATGAGCGCGACACCGCCAAGCGCATCGATAACGGGCAGCAGTCGTGACAGCGCCAGATCCACGGCTTCCACAGCCATCACGGCCGCGGCGTAATTCCCCGTATGCCCCACCATATCGCCATTCGCGTAATTGACGCGGGCGCTGCGATAACGGCCGGTCTGCAGTTCCGCGATCAGTGCATCCGTGATCTCGGCCGCTTTCATCCACGGGCGCTGCTCGAAGGGAACCCGGTCGGACGGGATCTCGATCCAGCGCTCGAGCGCGGGATCAAAGGGACTGCTCCGGTTGCCGTTCCAGAAATACGTGACGTGGCCGAATTTCTGCGTCTCGGAGATCGCGAGTTGGGGGACGCCGGCGCGCGCCAGGAACTCTCCCATGGTGTTGCGTATCGCCGGGGGCGACACCAGAAAACGGGCCGGAAGCTTCAGGTCCCCGTCGTACTGCAACATGCCCGCAAAAACGACGCGCGGGCGCTGCCCCCGGTCGAAAGCATCGAGTGACTCGTCTTCGAAGGCACGCGTGATTTCGATGGCGCGATCACCCCGGAAGTTGAAGAGCACCACCGAATCACCATCGCGGATGCAACCCACCGGGCCGGCTGCGTCCGCAACGACGAATGCCGGGAGATCCTGATCGATGATGCCCGGCTGCGCTGCCCTGAAGCTCTTCACCGCCGCTTCCGCACTCGGGAACCGGGCCGCTTCTCCATGCACGTGCACCGACCAGCCGCGGGCGACCATGTCCCAGTCTGCTTCGTAACGGTCCATCGTGATCCGCATGCGCCCTCCCCCGCTTGCGATGCGGGCATCGGCACCGCCCTCGCGAAGAGCCGAGAGGAAAGCCTCGAAAGGCAACAGGTAGTCGAGAGCGGATGTCTCGGGAACGTCCCGACCATCGAGCAGGACGTGGAGTCGAACGTGCCGCACCCCGGCGTTGCAGGCGGCTTCGACCAGCGCGCGAGCGTGCGCGATGTGCGAATGGACGTTCCCGTCAGAGAGCAGGCCGATCAGGTGGAGCGTGGCGCCCTCGCGCGCGGCATTGGCGACCACCTCCTGCCAGGCCGCGCCCTCGAACAGGCTGCCGGAGGCGATGGCATCGCTCACCAGGGCCGCGCCCTGCGCATACACCTGCCCCGAGCCCAGCGCGTTGTGACCAACTTCAGAGTTGCCCATGTCATCGTCGGAGGGCATCCCCACAGCCCTGCCGTGGGCACGCAGCAGCACGCGTGGAGACTCCTTTCTCACCCTGTCCAGCGTCGGGGTGAGCGCACGGCAAACGGCATTTCCCGCGCCATCTGCCCGCTCGCCTATACCGTCCATCACCACGGTGACGACGGGGCCATCGACGCCGGAAAACTCCGTAGAGCGGCGGAGCACGTGCTGTCAGCCGAGCAGGATGTCGGCGATCGCGCCAAGATGCTCGGGTTGCTGCATGGCGAGGATGAGCGTGCCGACACGGCCTTCGCTCCCCAGCGCACGCCATGCCGCCGCCCGCTCGCGGATGCGGCCAAGCGGGCCGACCAGCGCGACCTCGTCGACGAGCGCATCAGGCACGGCCGCTATCGCTTCTTCCTTCCGGCCGGCGAGGAACAGGTCCTGGATGGCAATCGCCTCGGCCTCATAGCCCATGTCGCGCGCGTAGCGGTTGTAGAAGTTCTTGTCGCGCGCACCCATGCCGCCGATGTAAAGCGCGAGGTGCGCCTTCACCGGGAAGCGGCAGGCCGCGATGTCATCGCCCACGACCACCGAGACGGTGGGGGCGACATCGAAGGCCGAACGGGTCATGCCATCGCTGCGCGCGGCCAGGCCAGGGCCGATGTGTGATTCGACCAGCGAGACCTTGTCCGGCGAGAGCCAGATCGGGAAGACGCCGTCAGCAACCTCGGATGCGGCGGCCAAGCCCGCCGGCGTGAAACTCGCGCAGTAGATCGGGATGTCCGGGGTTGCCTCCAGAATGCTCTTGAGGGGTTTGCCAAGACCCGATGCGCCGGGCCCCCGGTAGGGCAGTTGATAGATTTCGCCGTCGAATTCAACCGGCCCCTGGCGCGCCATGATCAGGCGCATGATCTGTATGTACTCCCGCATGCGCGTCACGGGCTTCGCGTAGGGCACACCGTGCCAGCCCTCGACGACCTGCGGCCCGGAAGCGCCCAGCCCGATCAGAAAGCGGTTGCCGGAGATTTGCGAGAGGGTCATCGCCGTCATGGCCGCATTCGCGGGCGTACGGGCAGGGATCTGCATGATCGCGGTGCCGACACGAATGCGCGTGGTCTGCGCCAACAGCCAGGTCGCAATGGATATCGCATCCGAGCCGTAAGCCTCGGCGACCCACACCGAGTCGAAACCCACCGCCTCGGCCTGACGCACAAGATCTACCGGCACCACCGCCCGCTTGCCGCTGTAACCGACGTTCAATCCGATGCGCATGCGCGTTGCTCCGGCGAGGGGGTTGAGAATTCACGGCGGCCACTGCAGCGCGGCCGGTGAAAGGCCGCGGGATTATCAGTAATATCCCCGGCATTGTCATCGCCATTGGCCAAGCGCCCGCACAGATGCCCAAAAGCCTGCATTTCAGCCCCCGTTTCCTTCACGCCCTGCTGCTTCAGGTCGCGCTGCTGCTGCCTCTGCCGGCATTCGCGCTGGCACAGGATCAGCCTCTGGGCTACGACCGACTGCAGAGCCTTACCACTCTGGACATCATCGAACGCCTCGGCCGTCACCATTACGCGCGGATGCCGGTAGACGACTCTCTCTCCGGCCGGCTGCTAGACAACTACCTCGACAACCTCGACAGCTCGCGCAGCGTGTTCCTGAAACCGGATATCGCCGAGTTCGAGCGCCTGCGCACGGGGTTGGACGACGCCTTGCTGTCGGGTGACCTGGACGCCGGTTTCCTGATCTACAAGCGGTATCGCGGGCGACTGGAAGCACGCCTGTCGGACATCGACGCGCGCCTGCCGCAGCTGCTGAAAACCATGGACTTCAGCAAGGACGAGGTCATGGTGATCGACCGCAGCAAGCTTGACTGGCCCGCGGACCAGGCGGCGGCAGATGCGGTCTGGAACCAGCAGCTCAAGGCAAGCGTCCTCAGCCTGAAACTCGCGGGCAAGACCCTGCCCGACATCGAGAAACTCCTGGCCAAGCGTTACAAGGACCAACTGCGCCGTGTGCGGCAGGTGAACAGCGAGGATGTCTACCAGCTGTACATGAACTCCTTCACGGAGCTCTTCGACCCCCACACCAACTACCTCTCGCCGCGCAGCTCCGAGAACTTCAACATGAACATGCGCCTCTCCCTCGAGGGTATAGGCGCCGTGCTGCAGGCAGACGAGGAGTTCACGCAGGTCGCCCGCCTCGTGCCCGCCGGCCCCGCGGCCAAGCAGGGTCAGCTGCGCACATCCGATCGCATCGTCGCAGTGGCACAAGGCGATGCCGAGTCGGTGGATGTGGTGGGCTGGAGGCTCGACGACGTGGTCGACCTGATCCGCGGCCCCAAGGGCAGCACCGTGCGTCTCGAGGTGCTGCGCGGCAACGGCGCTGCAGAGCAACGCCTGAGCGTCAGCATCGTGCGCGAGCAGGTCAAGCTCGAAGAACAGGCCGCCAAGAGCGAGATACTGGAGCTCGACATCGGCGGCTCGCGCCACAAGATCGGCGTCATCGACGTACCCGCGTTTTACGCAGACTTCGAAGCGATGCAGCGCGGAGACCCCGACTTCCGCAGCACGACGCGGGATGTCGCGCGGCTCCTGTCGGGGCTTCAGGAAAAGGGCGTGGAGGGCGTGATCATCGACCTGCGCGACAACGGTGGCGGCTCGCTGGAAGAAGCCAACCAGCTGACGGGCCTTTTCATCGAGTCGGGGCCCACGGTGCAGATCCGCCACAGCGATTCACGCGTCGAGCGCAAACAGAAATTCCGCGATGACTATTACTACGCGGGACCGCTGCTGGTCCTGATCAACCGGCTGAGCGCGTCAGCATCCGAGATTTTCGCAGGTGCCATACAGGACTACGGCCGCGGCCTGATTGTGGGGACTCAGTCTTTCGGCAAGGGCACGGTCCAATCGCTGGGCGAACTCAATCACGGCCAATTGAAGCTCACGGAATCGAAGTTCTACCGCATATCAGGGGAGAGCACGCAGCACCGGGGCGTGGTGCCGGACATCGAGTTCCCCAGCCTCTACGACACCGACGAGGTAGGCGAGAGCGCACTCCACCATGCCCTCCCCTGGGACCGCATTGCACCGGTGCGCCACCGCGTCTATCAGGAGTACGAGGCCAAGCTCGGCACCCTTCGCTCCCTGCATGAATCACGTGTGAGCAAGGACCCGGAGTTCATCCACCTCGAAGGCGAGATCGCCGTAGCACGCAAGCGCAGCGCTGCGAACACCCTCTCGCTCTCGGAGAAAGTGCGGATCGACGAGCGCCGCAAGCAGCGCGAGGAAGAACTGGCACTGGAGAACGCCTTGCGCGCGGCAAAGGGCGAACCGCTGCTCGCGTCCATCGACGAACTCGATGGCAAGAATGCGGACGCAGAAAATCCGGACGACGCAACAGAAGAGGCGGAACCGGAGCACACGGATCCCGCCAAGGATGCCCTGCTCTCGGAGTCGGGCCGCATCCTGCTCGACGCGATAGGGCTGGGACGGCGGGTGGCGGCGACGCAGGACTGAGCGGGAGCGCCTCAGCTCACGGCTTCGCGCATCGTGACGAATTCCTCCGCTGCCGTCGGGTGAATGCCCAGTGTGGCGTCGAATATCGCCTTGGTAGCCCCCGCCTGCAGGGCGACAGCAAGGCCCTGAATGATCTCGCCGGCCTCGGGCCCCACCATGTGCGCGCCCAATACCCTGTCCGTATCCGCATCGACCACAAGCTTCATCAGCGTCCGCTCGGGGTTTCCGCTCAAGGTGTTCTTCATCGCGCGGAAGCCGGATTTGTAGATCCGGAGGTTGGTGCAGGCAACACGGGCTTCCTCTTCCGATAGCCCAACCGTGCCGACACTCGGCTGGCTGAACACTGCCGTGGGAATGTTCGTGAGCGGCACGCTACGCGGGCCCGCGCCGAACAGCGTGCTGACGAGCGCCATTCCCTGCGCCAGCGCGAGGGGCGTGAGTTCGGGGCCACCGATCACGTCGCCGATGGCGTGGATGGACGGGACACTGCTGCGGTAGAACGCATCCACGATGACCGTGCCGTCAGGGCGCAACGCCACGCCGCACTCCTCCAGACCGATGCCATGGCTGTAGGCCTTTCGGCCAGTGGCATACAGCACCAGATCCGTTTCTTCCTCCTCACCGTTGGCGTACTGGAGCATGAGGCTTCCGTCGGGTTGCTTCAGGATGCCGGCCACATCCGCTCGCAATCGCAGGGAGACACCCTTCTGCGGGAGTTCAGCCGCGAGTGCCGCGCCGAGATCCGCATCGAAATGCCGCAGCAACCTCTCACCGCGATAGGCGAGCGTGGTCTTCACACCCAGGCCGTTAAGGATCCCCGCGAACTCCACAGCGATGTAGCCGCCGCCGACCACCACCGCGCGCCGGGGCAGTTCCTCGAGATGGAACATCTCGTTCGAGGTAACGACATGTTCACGCCCCGGGAAATCGGGCACCCAGGGCCAGGCACCGGTCGCGATCAGGATATGGCGCGCCGACAGGCGTTCGCCTGCCACCTCCACCGTATGGGGATCAAGAAGACGCGCTCGCCCCTCGAGGATGCGCACACCGCGCCCCTCGAGCAGATTTCGGTAAACACCGTTCAGGCGGGTAATCTCGCGATCCTTGTTTGCCCGCAGGCGAGACCACTCGAAGCGGACCTGACCGGGATCCCAGCCAAAGCCCGCGGCGTCCTCGAACTCCTCGTGGTAGTGCGCTGCCAGCACGAAGAGCTTCTTGGGCACACAGCCCACGTTGACGCAGGTCCCTCCCAGATAACGCTCCTCGGCGATCGCCACGCGGGCGCCCGCTGCAGCGGCCATCCGCGCGCAGCGGACGCCGCCGGAACCGGCACCGATCACGAACAGGTCCAGGTCGTAGTCAGACATCGGTACTCCTCGGAGTGGAACGGAACCACGACAGCCTCGGGTGCAGGCTGACGACGCTTCCGACAATGGTAAGCGTGGGACCACGGACCTCAGCGGATGCGAGTTCCGCTGGCATGTCGCGCAAGGTGGAGACCAGCACGCGCTGCGCGGGCAATGTTCCCTGCTGCACCAGTGCGATCGGCGTGCCGGGATCGGCCCCGTGCTCGATCAGCCGCTCGCATATCTGCGGCAGACCCACGCGCCCCATGTAGAACACCAGGGTTTCCCGCGGCTGCAGAAGGCCTGCCCAGTCGAGATCGACGGTACCGTCGCGCAGATGTCCGGCGATGAAGCGCACAGACTGCGCATGATCCCGATGCGTGAGCGGAATCCCTGCATAGGCCGCGCAACCGTTGGCCGCACTGATACCCGGGACCACCTGGAAAGGAATGCCAGCGGCGGCGAGTTGCTCGATTTCCTCACCGCCGCGCCCGAAAACGAACGGATCCCCGCCCTTCAGCCGGAGCACCCGCTTCCCGGCGCGGGCTAGATCCACCAGCAACTGGTTGATATCGGGTTGCGGAACCGCGTGTTCACCGCGGCGCTTGCCGACGTAGATCCGTTCGGCATCCCGCCTCACGAGGTCGAGAACGGCATCGCTCACCAGACGGTCGTGCAGCACCACGTCCGCTCTCTGCATCAGACGGAAGGCCCGGAACGTCAGCAGATCCGGATCGCCCGGGCCTGCGCCCACAAGATAGACCTCTCCCACAGACGAGACTGCAGTGAGCTCATCGACGAGCAAGGCCTCGGCGCCCTCCTCGTCTCCGGCATACACCCGCTCGGCAACCGGACCGTCGACCAGTCGCTCCCACGCGCGCAACCGCAGTGCCGGGTCGGGCTGCGCAGCGCGGATGCGCTCACGCCGCGCACCAAGCCAGTCAGCGAGCTTGCCGACGCCCGCGGGCAGCAGCGTCTCGAGTTCGGCGCGCAACTTGCGCGCGAGCACCGGCGCGCGGCCGCCGGTCGAGAAGGCGGCTATCACCGGCGAGCGATCGAGGATACTCGGCAGGATGAAATCGCAGAGTTCGGGCACGTCGGCGACATTTACCGGAATGCGCAAGGCTTGAGCCGCAGCGTGGACGGCCCGGTCAACGTCACCGATGCCCGTCGCCGAGATGACGAGCACCTGTTCTGACAGGTGGTCCGGGTGGAAGGGCTCAAGGACCACACCACCGCGGCTGGCACGTGCGAGTTCCGCCAGTTCCGGAAGCACCTCGGGCGCCACGACGCCGATGCGCGCGCCCGCCCGGGCCAGCAGTTCGCTCTTGCGAAGCGCCACCTTGCCACCACCGACCACCAGCACCGGGCGGTCGCTCAAACGCAGGAACAGCGGCAGGTAATCCACGCGGGAATCAGCCCGGCGCGAGGATGCGTTCCTCGCCGCGCATGAACGGCCGGAGCGCGGGCGGCAGCACCACGCTGCCGTCGGCCTGCTGGCCGTTCTCGAGTACGGCGATCATGGTTCGCCCGACCGCAAGGCCAGAGCCATTCAGGGTGTGCAGCAGTTCGGGCTTGCCCGTGGCGGGATTCCTGAAGCGGGCGAGCATCCGGCGCGCCTGGAAATCCCCCATGTTCGAGCAGGAGGAAATCTCCCGGTAGCGACCCTGCCCGGGAAGCCACACCTCGAGATCGTAGGTCTTGCGCGAGGCGAAACCCATGTCACCGCCGCAGAGAAGCACCTTGCGATAAGGCAGATCGAGTCGCTGGAGCACGGCCTCGGCATGCCCTGTGAGTTCCTCGAGAGCCGCATCCGAGTCCTCGGGCCGCACGAGTTGCACCAATTCCACCTTCTCGAACTGGTGCTGGCGGATCATGCCGCGCTGGTCACGGCCATAACTGCCTGCCTCACTGCGGAAACACGGCGTCTGGCTGACCATCCTTACCGGCAGCAACGCGGCGTTGTCGAGGATCGCATCGCGTGCGAGGTTCGTGACCGGCACCTCTGCCGTCGGGATCAGGTAATAGCCCTGATCACCGTCCAAGCGGAATAGATCCTCTGCGAACTTCGGTAACTGCCCGGTGCCATAGGCCGAGGCGGTGTTCACCATGTAGGGAACATAGACCTCCTCATAGCCGTGCTCGCGTGTGTGCAAATCGAGCATGAACTGCGCGATGGCGCGGTGGAGCCGTGCGAGTTCACCGCGCAGCACGACGAAGCGCGCCCCGGTGAGCTTGGCTGCGGCGTCGAAATCCATGGCCGCGCGCCGCTCGCCGAGTGCCACGTGATCGAGCGCCACAAAGCCGAGTTCCCGGGGCGTGCCCCAGCGCAGCACTTCGAGGTTCTGCTCCTCGCCCTCGCCCTCGGGCACTTCCGGTGCGGGCGGGTTGGGAATGGCCGAAAGAAAGGCGTTCAGCGCGGCGTGAAGCGCGTCGTTCTCCTGAGCCAGGGCGTCGAGCCGGGCATTGATGTCAGCGATCTCGCGCCCGGCCTGTGCCTTGGCCTCCTCTACGGACAAACCTTCACGCACGAGGTCGCCGATGCGACGCGAGGCCCGGTTGCGCGCGGCCTGCAGTTCCTGGGTCTCCACGTCGAGGCGCTTGCGCGCATCTTCGAGTTCGCGATAGCGCGACACGTCCAGAGCGAAGCGCTTGCGTGCAAGCTCCTTCGCGCAGCCCTCGGTGTCACCGCGCAACCACTTCACATCGATCATCTGCTTTGTCTCCTCAGCCGCTCGCCGCCATGCGCGCGAGCCAGATTCCACACCAGGCCCCGCCCACACAGAGCAGGACGCTGCCAACCACATATGCCAGTGCATGCAGCGCGCGGCCGCTCTCGAACAGTGTCACGGTCTCGAGGGAAAAGGTCGAGAAGGTCGTGAAGGCACCGAGAAAACCCACCATCGCCACACTTCGCCAATCGGGATGCAGTATCCCTCGCTCCGCAATCAGCACGTAGAGCACACCGATGGCGAAAGAGCCGGCCGCGTTGATGCCCAACGTCGCCATGGGAAACCGTGTGCCCCATGCGGCGTGCACTGCATTGGCGAGCACGAAGCGCGCGACAGCACCGAGCGCGCCGCCCCCGGCAACGAAAAGCAGCTGGCGCATCAAGGGCGCCTCCGAGCGGGGTAACGTTGCACCGGACTCGCGGCATCGCGATCGCGCAGGCTGCGAAGCTTCTCGGCGATCTGCTTCTCCAGCCCGCGTTCCACGGGGTTGTAAAAGCGGCGATCGGCCAACTCGGGCGGGAAGTAGTTCTCGCCGGCGGCATGCGCGTCGGGCTCGTCATGGGCGTAACGGTATTCCGCACCATGCCCCATCGATTTCATGAGCGAGGTGGGAGCATTGCGGAGATGCATCGGCACCTCGATGCTGCCACCCGCCTCTACCTCCGCCCGCGCGGCTTTCCACGCCACGTACACAGCGTTGCTCTTCGCTGCGCAGGCGAGATAGGCCACGGCCTGCGCAATGGCGAGTTCGCCCTCGGGGCTGCCGAGACGTTCCTGCGTGTCCCACGCGTCCAGCGCGATCGACAGGCCACGCGGATCCGCATTGCCGATGTCCTCGGTCGCCATGCGCACCACGCGCCGTGCGACGTACAGCGGATCACAACCGCCGTCGAGCATCCGGGCGAGCCAGTACAACGCGGCGTCCGGCGAACTGCCGCGCACGGCCTTGTGAAGCGCGCTGATCTGGTCGTGAAAAACGTCTCCGCCCTTGTCGAAACGGCGCGCGTCGCCCCCGAAGAGTTCCGCCAGCACCGTCTCGTCGATGCGGCCCTGGTGTGCAAGGTCCGCGGCCACCTCGAGCAGGTTGAGGGATCGGCGCGCGTCGCCATCCGCCGCGCGTGCAAGGCGGGCGAGGGAGTCGTCGTCTATTCGGAGTTCCTGTCCGTCGAAGGCAGCATCGGACCTGAGCGCCCGCTTCAGCACACGAACGATGGCGGCTTCATCCAGCGCGCGCAGCTTGTAGACCCGGGCGCGTGACAGCAATGCGCTGTTCAGTTCGAACGAAGGGTTTTCCGTGGTCGCTCCCACGAACACAACCGTGCCGTCCTCTACAAAGGGCAGAAAAGCATCCTGCTGGGCCTTGTTGAAACGGTGCACTTCATCCACGAACAGGATGCAACGCCGACCGCTTTGCGCTCGCTCTGCCTGTGCCACCTCTACCGCAGCACGGATGTCTTTAACGCCGCCAAGAACGGCGGATATCGCCTGGAAATGCGCATCCGTGGTTTCTGCTAGCATGCGCGCCAGCGAGGTCTTGCCCACGCCGGGCGGCCCCCACAGGATCATCGAGTGCAGGCTGCCGCTTCGAACCGCGCGACCCAGCGGCGTGTCGGGGCCGAGGATGTGCTCCTGCCCGATGAACTCCTCGATGCGCCGCGGGCGCATGCGCGCCGCGAGCGGCGTGTGCGCCAGAGCGCCGCCGGTCTCACTCATCACGGATTTCGTCCACACCCTCCGGGGTGCGGAACACGAAGAGCGAAGCGTCCGGTGCCGTCAGGGGTTTCACGGCCGAGAATGACACCTCAGTGCGCTGCGCCAGCCCGTCGGTGATTTCAAGCCGCTCCAACGCGCCCGCGCGGAACTGCAGCGCGAGTCGCGAGAAAGGGCTCCCTTCCGAGCGGGGTTGGAGTTCGAAACGCTCGGCCCCTGCGTCGTCGCGTGAGGCGGAGATGTTGTAGAGCTTGTCGACGGCATCCACCTCTCCGGCAAGCAGCATGGAGGGTACCTGATCGGCGCGTTTGTCGAGGGGACGTATGACGACCTGCGCGAGATCGGGGTCGTACTGCCAGACGGTGGTGCCATCTGACACCACGAGTTGCTCGAACGGCGGGGCCGTCTCCCAACGGAACCGCCCGGGATGGGCCAGCACGACCCTGCCAGCGGACTCCTGTATCAGGGCGCCCTTTTCGTCTTTCAATTGCTGGTGGAAGCTCGCCTCGATGCTGCGCATGCCCGCGAGGAGTTCGCCCAGGCGCGCGACGGAAGGCGCATCCGCGAAAGCGGAATACGCAGAGAGGCAAAGCAGTGCAAGAAGAAATACACGCGGCACGGCAGAAGCACCTGTGGTGGGCCCTCAGCCCGACGGCGGGGGCGGTGCCAGGACCTCACGGCCGCCGTTGCTGTTCATCGCGCTGACGACACCGGCGGCCTCCATGGCCTCGATCATCCGGGCGGCGCGATTGTAGCCGATGCGCAGTTTGCGCTGCACGGCCGAGATCGAGGCCTTGCGGCTCTCGGTCACGAAACGCACGGCTTCGTCATAAAGACCGTCGCCCTCGGGGTCGTCCTCGGAGGAACTCTCACCGGGAAGCAGTGCGGAGGGAGAACTGCTGCCCTCCTCGAGGATGCCGGGCAGGTAATTCGGCCCGCCGCTCTGCTGGCGAAGTTCGGCGACCACACGATGCACTTCAGCATCCGAGACGAAGGCACCGTGGACCCGGATGGGGACGCCGCTGC
Organism: uncultured Gammaproteobacteria bacterium; assembly: GCA_903921135.1. GTDB lineage: Bacteria > Pseudomonadota > Gammaproteobacteria > Pseudomonadales > UBA5518 > UBA5518. Next base: position 21,362 of record CAIXOY010000233.1, on the reverse strand, counting down.
CAGGGGGCAGATAGAGCATGTCGCCATGCCCGAGCAGCTGTTCCGCGCCGCCCTGATCGAGGATCGTGCGCGAATCGATCTTGGAGGACACCTGGAAGGCCATGCGGGTGGGAATGTTCGCCTTGATCAGGCCGGTGATCACGTCAACGGAGGGACGCTGCGTGGCAAGGATCAGGTGAATGCCCGCGGCACGCGCCTTTTGCGCGATGCGTGCGATCAGCTCCTCGACCTTCTTGCCGACGATCATCATCATGTCGGCGAACTCGTCTATCACCACGACGATCGCGGGCAGGGGCTCAAGCGCAGGAGCGACCTGCTCGTCCTCGGGGACGAATACGGTGGGCTCGGGCTTCCAGAACGGATCGAAGATCGGCGTGCCTGCCTCTTTGGCATCGCTGATCTTGCGATTGAAGCCAGCCAGGTTGCGCACGCCCATGGCAGCCATCAGCTTGTACCGACGCTCCATCTCCGCGACGCACCACCGCAGTCCGTTGGCTGCATCTTTCATGTCGGTGATGACAGGCGTCAGCAAGTGCGGAATGCCCTCGTAGACCGACAGCTCCAGCATTTTCGGATCGACAAGGATGAGGCGCACATCCTCTGCAGTCGATTTGTACAGAAGGCTGAGCAGCATCGCGTTGACGCCCACCGATTTGCCCGAACCCGTGGTGCCGGCGACCAGCAAATGCGGCATGCGGGCAAGGTCTACCACCATGGGCTCGCCGGAAATGTCATAGCCGAGCGCGAGCGAGAGCGGCGACCGGGAAGCCTCGTAGGCGCGCGACGCGAGCACGTCTCCGAGCAGCACGGTCTCGCGATCCTCGTTGGGGATCTCGATGCCGACGACGGGTTTCCCGGGTATCACCTCGACCACACGAACGCTCACCACTGCGAGCGAGCGCGCGAGATCCTTCACCAGATTGCTGATGCGGCTCACTTTGACGCCGGCCGCAGGCTGGATCTCGAAGCGGGTGATCACCGGCCCGGGGTGTACTTCAACGACCTTGGCCTCGATGCCGAAGTCCAGAAGCTTGATTTCGAGAAGCCGTGACAAGCCCTCGAGCGCTTCGGTGGAGTACCCCTTGCGCTTCGACTTGTCGGCCATGTCGAGCAGGGCTAGCGGAGGCAGCCCGCCAATGCCGGCAGGCGGGCTGAACAGCGCGCCCTGCTTCTCACGCAGTACCCGTTCGCCCGGCTCCTTGCGTTTCGGCGCCGCGACATGGATCACGGGCTCCTGTGCCTCCACTACCGCAACCGGCGTGGCGGATTCATCGATCTGGGGTTCGCGGCGCAGACGGCGTTTGCGCTCCGGTTCGGGTGTCACGGGCACCCGCTGCACTACGGGCTCTTCCCTTTCTGTATCTGGCCGGTAAAGGCTGCGCCGCTCTTCGAGCCGAGCGCGCAGCCACACGTTCGCCTTTCCAAGCCAGACCAGGGTATGTGCGCCCGTGCGTTCCGCGAGCCAGACCCAGGAGAGGTCGGTGAAGATGGTGAGACCGAAGAGGAGCAGTGCCACGAGCAGCAGTTCGCTGCCCGCAAGTCCGAAGGCTGCGAGGCACACAGACGCAATCGTTTCTCCCAGCATGCCGCCAACCCCGAACGGGAGAAGCGAGCCTTCGCTCCCGCGAATCGCAAGGATGCCGGTTGCTGCAACGACGACGAGGACGCAACCGACGCCCCGAATCGAGATGACGAGCCAATCGACCTCGAAGGGCTGCTCGCGGTCGCGAAGCAGGACCCAGGCCCGGAACCCCAGCAAAAGGGGAAGCATGTAGGACACGTTGCCGAAGAGAGACAGCAGCACGTCCGCCACCCAGGCGCCGGTGGCACCGCCAGCGTTCAGGATCGCGGCCCCCGTACCGGTCGAGGACCAACCCGGATCGCTGACGCTGAACGTGCTGATGGCAAGGAGAAGATAGGCCGCAAGCGTGAGCAATCCGATCACCACCCCTTCACGCATGCCGTGCTGCAGGGGCGTGGGTCCAGAGCGTGTCTGGATGAGTGATGCGCCTCGCGTTCTCGACACGCCTTACTGCTCCGGGAGGGTGATTCAATTACACTTGAAGCCCGGCCCGAGAGCCGCGCGTCCGGAAGTATAGGCGCTATTCCGACTTCTGCCCGCAGCCTCGCGCGTCCTCACAAGCCCTTGATCGAAAAGGTCCCGTTCCGCCATGGCAACCGCTCATCACCGCCTCATCATCCTCGGCTCTGGCCCCGCCGGTTACACCGCGGCCGTCTATGCGGCGCGCGCAAATCTCCGCCCCGCCCTCATCGCCGGACTCCAACCCGGCGGGCAATTGATGACCACCACGGAAGTGGAGAACTGGCCGGGCGGTCACGGCCATTTGCAGGGGCCGGAGTTGATGCAGGCCATGCAGGAGCACGTCGAGCGCTTCGATGTGGGCATCATCCATGACCACATCCACACGACCGCCCTGGCCGAGCGCCCCATACGGCTAGAGGGTGACAACGGCAGCTATACCTGTGACGCCCTGATCATTGCCACGGGGGCGTCAGCGCGCTATCTGGGCCTGCCTTCGGAAGAGACGTTTCTGGGCAAGGGCGTGAGCGCCTGCGCCACCTGCGACGGTTTTTTCTATCGCAACAAGACCGTCGCAGTCATCGGTGGAGGCAACACCGCGGTCGAGGAATCGCTCTACCTCGCCAACCTCGCCGCCAAGGTCTATGTCGTGCACCGCCGCGACAGCCTGAAGTCGGAGAAAATCCTTCAGGATCGTCTGAGAGCCCGTGCGACCGAAGGCAAGGTCGAGATGCGCTGGAACAGCGTCCTCGAGGAAGTGCTGGGTGACGCCTCGGGCGTTACGGGGATGCGATTGCGTCCGGCGGGCGGAGGCGAAACGCAGGACGTACAGGTCGATGGCGTTTTCATCGCCATCGGCCACACCCCCAATACCGGGATCTTTGAAGGCCAAGTGGACATGGACAACGGTTACATCCGGACCCGGAGCGGACTGGCAGGCAACGCAACCGCGACCAGCGTGCCGGGCGTCTTCGCCGCAGGTGACGTTGCGGACCATGTGTACCGGCAAGCGATCACCTCATCGGGCTTCGGGTGCATGGCTGCCCTCGACGCCGAGAAATACCTCGACGGACTCTGAGAAGCGGACTCCTCTTGCGCGTGATTCACCAGCTTGGCGCCGACCCCCGGTGGTTTCCACCGCTCGAAGACGCGCTGACAACACCTGCGGGACTTCTTGCGATCGGGGGTGATCTGTCGGTCGCTCGGCTTGTAGCTGCGTACCGCCGGGGCATCTTTCCCTGGTTCTCGGAGCCGGAAGAGATCCTGTGGTGGTCCACCGATCCGCGTGCCGTGATCTTTCCCGCCGAACTGCATTTGCATCGAAGCCTGCGCAAGCGCCTGCGCCAGGCTCCTTACCGTGTGACGGCCGACACTGCCTTCGACGCAGTGATTTCGGGCTGTGCAGAACTACGGGAAGGTCACTCCGGCACATGGATCGGTGACCGGATGCGCGCTGCCTACTCGAAGCTGCACCGCGCCGGCATCGCGCACTCGGTGGAAGTCTGGTCAGGATCTGAACTGGTGGGCGGGCTCTATGGCGTAGCGTTGGGGCGCGTGTTCTTCGGCGAGTCCATGTTCGCACGCGCGGCTGATGCCTCGAAGATCGGCTTCGCCCATCTGGCCGTACAGCTCCGTGACTGGGGCTTCGCGGTGATCGATTGCCAGCAGGACACGGAGCACATGCGGCGCTTCGGTTCCCGCTGCATCCCTCGGGCGGAGTTTCGGGATATATTAGCTTTCAATATCGATCTGCCGGGCGTGGAAGCACCCTGGCACCTTGAGCGGAGCGCCGACGACGAGGCATGGGCAACCCGGTGACCTTGCTGGCGAACGTACGCGTCTTCGCCACTTACCCCCACAACTGCAGTTACCTGCCCGGCGAGCAGGCAACCACCCTGTTCGTCGACCCGAGCACGCCGATCGACGCGCGCATCTACAGCCAGCTGTCCTACATCGGTTTCCGGCGCAGCGGCCCGCACCTCTACCGCCCGCACTGCGCCACATGCAACGCCTGCGTGCCTGCCCGGGTACCCGTCGCCGGCTTCAGCCCGAACCGTAGCCAACGACGCATCCTGAGCCGGAACAAGGACCTCCGCGTCGAGGTCGTCGAGGACATCTCCTCCGACGAACACTTCGACCTCTACAGCCGCTACATCTGCGGACGTCACCGCGACGGCGATATGTACCCGCCGGATCGGGAGCAATTCAATTCCTTCCTCACGCGCGAGTGGGGAGCCACACGTTTCGTGGAATTCCGCGAGCACGAACGATTGCTGGCAGTGGCGGTACTGGACCGCCTCGATAACGGGATCTCGGCGATCTACACGTTCTACGAACCGGAGACGTCATCGCGCAGTCTGGGCAGCTTCGTCATCCTCTGGCAGATAGAACTCGCAAGGGAGCTGGAACTGCCGGCCGTCTATCTCGGCTACTGGATACGCAACTGCCGGAAGATGAACTACAAGACCCGCTACAGACCAATAGAACTGCTGACCAACGGCCACTGGGTCAGGGTCGACTGACAAAGAACAGTCTTTGCCCTTCCTATTTGTACGGCCGATAGGGCAGAATCCGGCCCGCCCCAAACTGCATGAGTGAGGCCGGATGGCGAAGGAAGACGTTCTCGAGATGGATGGCGAGGTGGTAGACACCCTGCCCAACACGACGTTCAAGGTACGCCTCGAGAACGGTCATGTGGTGATAGCCCATATCAGCGGAAAGATGCGCAAGCACTACATCCGCATCCTCACCGGAGACAAGGTCAAGGTCGAACTGACGCCCTACGACCTCAGCAAGGGACGCATCACCTTCCGCGAGCGCTGACCGCAGCAGGAAAATGGGGCCCGCCCCATTTTCCCTTTCTCAGGCCTCCACGGCCTCGGCCGACTCGGCAAGCACGACGAGCTCTCCGTCCTCCACGCTCACCGTTACAACGCCGGCACTTTTCTCGAGCGAGCCGAACAGCAGTATCTCTGCCAGCGGCTTCTTGATGTGCTCCTGGATCACTCTCGCCATCGGGCGGGCGCCCATCCGCTCGTCGTAGCCCCTCTCGACCAGCCAATCGCAGGCTGCATCGTCGATCTCGATCCTGACCTTGCGATCCGCGATCTGTGCCTGCAACTCAGCCACGAACTTGCTTACCACCTTCCGAACCACCTCTTTACCGAGCGGGCTGAACTGGATGATGGAGTCCAGACGGTTGCGGAATTCGGGCGTGAACATCTTCTTCACGGCCTCCATGCCGTCAGTGCTCTGGTCCTGCTCGACGAAACCGATCGAAGATCTGCTCATCTGCTCGGCACCCGCATTCGTTGTCATGACGAGAACCGTGTTCCGGAAGTCCGCCTTGCGGCCGTTGTTGTCGGTGAGAGTGCCGTGATCCATCACCTGCAGCAGCAGGTTGAAGACTTCGGGGTGCGCCTTCTCGACTTCGTCCAGCAACAAGACGCTGTGAGGGTGCTTGGTGACGGCATCTGTCAGCAGCCCACCCTGGTCAAAGCCGACATAGCCGGGAGGGGCACCGATCAAGCGCGACACGGTGTGGCGCTCCATGTATTCGGACATGTCGAAGCGGATGAGTTCCAGACCAAGCGTTTTGGCCAGTTGCCGGCTCGCCTCGGTCTTGCCGACGCCAGTGGGCCCCGCGAACAGGAAGCAACCGATGGGCTTCTCCGGCGTCTTCAAACCCGCTCTTGACAGCTTCACGGCCGTCGCCAATGCGTGCATCGCAGCGTCCTGACCGAAGACGGCGCTGCGCAGATCGTCTTCCAGCGTGCGGAGTGACTCCTTGTCGGAGGCAGACACGTTGCGCGGGGGAATCCGTGCGATCTTCGCGACGATCTCTTCCATTTCCTTCACGCCAAGGAGTTTTTTCCGGCGCGATTCAGGCTGCAAGCGCTGGTAGGCGCCTGCCTCGTCTATGACGTCAATGGCCTTGTCGGGGAGAAAACGGTCAGTGATGTAGCGTGCAGAGAGTTCGGCTGCGGTCTTGAGCGCCGCCGTGCTGTACCGCAGACCGTAATGCTCCTCGAAGCGCTTGCGCAGCCCCTTCAGGATTTCGAAGGTCTCATCCACGCTCGGCTCGTTCACGTCCACCTTCTGGAAGCGGCGGCTGAGCGCGCGATCCTTGTCGAAGATGCCACGGAATTCCTGGAAAGTCGTGGAGCCGATGCAGCGTATCTCTCCGGAACTGAGAAGCGGCTTGAGCAGGTTCGAAGCATCCATCACCCCGCCGGATGCCGCACCGGCACCGATGATGGTGTGAATCTCGTCGATGAAGAGGATGGCGTTCTTTTTCTTCTTCAACTCCGCGAGAAGCCCCTTGAGACGCTTCTCGAAATCACCCCGGTACTTCGTGCCTGCCAGCAGGGATCCCAGATCCAGGGAGTACACCACGCCCGACAGGAGGACGTCCGGCACCTCACCATCCACGATGCGCTTGGCCAGGCCCTCAGCGATGGCAGTCTTGCCCACGCCGGATTCACCGACCAGCAAGGGGTTGTTCTTGCGCCGGCGAACGAGGATCTGGGATACGCGCTCGATTTCGACCGCACGCCCCACCAGCGGGTCTATGCGGCCTGCCTTCGCCTCGTCATTCAGGTTGGTGGCATAACTCTGCAGCGGGCTGGACTCGCCTTCAGCAGATGCCGCCTGCGACTCCTCTTCCGTGTTGCCTTCGGACGCGCCCGGGCGGGGATTGTCCGAGACCTTGGAGATGCCATGCGTGATGAAGTTGACCACATCGATACGGGCGATGTTCTGCTTCTTCAGTAGGAAAACCGCCTGGCTTTCCTGCTCGCTGAAGAGCGCCACCAGAACGTTCGCACCTGTCACCTCGGTCTTGCCCGATGACTGTACATGGAAGACGGCGCGTTGCAGAACGCGCTGGAACCCGAGCGTGGGTTCGGTTTCCCGGTCTGCATCGGACTCGGGTATGACGGGCGTGGTCGTCTCGACGAACTCGGAGAGTTCTCCACCCAGTACGCGCAGATCAGCACCGCATGCACGCAGTACCTTGGTTGCCGCCTCGTTTTCCAGAAGAGCCAGCAACAAGTGCTCGACTGTCATGTATTCGTGCCGGCGCGCACGTGCCTGCTTGAAGGCAGAATTGAGATTGAACTCCAGGTCCTTGCTAAGCATCCAGGCTCTCCTGATCTGGGGACTGCCCCGACATCGACCACGTTGTTGCCCACGGAAGGCCTGAATCAGGCATCCCCGGCGGCCTCGATTTCGCACAGAAGCGGGTGCTGGTGCTCGCGCGCATAGCGATTCACCTGTGCCGCCTTGGTTTCGGCGATGTCGCGGGGGTAGGTCCCGCAAGCGGCGCGGCCTTCGGTGTGCACCGCGAGCATGATGCGGGTTGCCTGCTCACGGCCCATGCCGAAGAAATGCTGCAACACCTCAACGACGAACTCCATCGGCGTGTAGTCGTCATTCAACATGACGACCTGGAACATGGGCGGGCGCTTGAGCTCCGGCTTGGAATCCTGGACCAGCAGATCCCCTTCACGCCCGGGAGCGGTCTTCTGAGCCTGAGCTCTGGGTTCCATCGCCACATCCAGCCTGCACATCCCGGTTTTCACACAACACCCCATACGCAACGAGACTCTTTCATGGATCGCCTGCTGGCACAAGACGAAACGAGGGAGCAGGCACGCTTGACTCACCCTCGCTACGTCGGCTAAAAAAAGAACACAGTCATGGCACTGATGACCGTGACTCACATAACGACAACAAGTGCTGCCCGATACGGGCACTGGGATCGAAGCCATGCATACGGGCATCGTCAAGTGGTTCAACAATGCTAAGGGCTACGGCTTCATCCTGCCTGATGAGGGCAGCGGTGATGTGTTCGCCCACTACTCCGCCATCGTGATGGAAGGCTACAAGACCCTGAAGGCCGGGCAACCGGTGAAGTTCGAGGTCGAGGCAGGCCCCAAGGGCATGCATGCCGTTGCGATACAGGCTCTGGAAGGACTGTCGGTTTCGGCGTTCTCGGTCTGAGGCTGCCACGCCGCCCGGCAACCCGGGCGGCGTGAGCATGGCCGGTTACATGTGCTTGACGACGGCGTTGCCGAACTCGGAGCACTTCAGCAGCGTCGCACCTTCCATCAGGCGCTCGAAGTCATAGGTCACCGTGCGCGCCTGGATCGCACCGTTCATTCCCTTGATGATCAGGTCAGCCGCCTCATTCCAGCCGATGTGACGGAGCATCATCTCGGCCGAGAGGATGAGCGAACCGGGGTTCACCTTGTCCTGACCCGCATACTTGGGTGCCGTGCCGTGGGTGGCCTCGAACAGGGCCACCGTGTCACTCAGGTTGGCACCGGGTGCGATACCGATACCGCCGACCTGCGCGGCAAGCGCATCCGAGAGGTAATCACCGTTCAGGTTCAGCGTGGCGATAACGCTGTATTCGTCCGGTCGCAGAAGCACCTGCTGGAGCATGGCGTCGGCGATCACATCCTTGATGATGATGTCCTTGCCGGTGTTCGGGTTCTTCAATTTCACCCACGGGCCGCCATCGAGCAGTTCCCCACCGAACTCCTCGCGGGCGAGCTGATAGCCCCACTCCTTGAAGGAGCCCTCGGTGAATTTCATGATGTTGCCCTTGTGCACGATGGTGACAGAGGGCAGATCCTGGGCGATGGCGTACTGGATGGCGCGGCGCACAAGTCGAACCGTGCCTTCTTTGGACACGGGCTTGATGCCGATGCCGCAGTTGTCGGGGAAACGGATTTTCTTGACGCCCATTTCTTCGCGCAGATACGCGATCAGTTTGTCGGCCTCAGGCGTACCGGCCTTCCACTCGATGCCTGCATAGATGTCTTCAGAGTTCTCGCGGAAGATCACCATGTTGGTCTTGCCCGGCTCACGCACGGGGGACGGGACACCCTCGAACCAGCGAACGGGGCGCAGGCAGACGTAGAGATCCAGTTCCTGGCGAAGCGCCACGTTGAGCGAGCGGAAACCGCCGCCTACGGGCGTGGTAAGCGGCCCCTTGATGGAAACCGCGTATTCCTTGATGGCATCGAGTGTTTCAGCAGGGAACCAGTCGCCTTCGTACAGCTCGGCCGCCTTTTCGCCGGTGTAGATCTCCATCCAGCTGATGCGGCGCTTGCCGCCGTACGCCTTGGCGACGGCCGCATCGACGACCGTGACCATGGCGGGGGTGATGTCGACGCCAATGCCATCGCCTTCGATAAAGGGAATGACCGGATGGTCAGGTACGTTGAGCGAGTGGTCTGCATTGACCGTGATCTTCTCGCCCTGGGCGGGCACCTTGATGTGCTTGTAGGCCATGAATTGCTCCCGGAAAGATGGACAGGACACGACGGGGCCGCTGGCGTGCCCGCGGCGCCGGAGTATAGCATCGCCGCCGCCGTCCTCTGGCACCTCGTTCGGACTATCCGTGGCATCGCCGATCATCCTCCTGAACAAGCCCTTCGGGGTACTCAGTCAGTTCACCGACGAGGCTGGGCGCCCCACCCTCGCGGCGCTGCTGCACGCGCCCGGCTTTCGTCCTGCCGGCCGACTCGACGCGGACTCCGAAGGGCTGCTCGTGCTCTGCGACGATGGCCTTCTGCAGGCTCGGATCGCCTCTCCGCGCCACAAGCTGACCAAAACCTATCTTGTTCAGGTCGAGGGCAGCATCGATGAGACGGCAACCGGAAGGCTCTGCTCGGGTGTGATGCTGAACGACGGACCCGCGCGTGCGGTGTCTGCGCGCTGCATCCCGCCCCCGGCGCTGTGGGCGCGACAACCGCCCGTGCGCTTCCGCGCGAAAATCCCGACCAGTTGGGTGGAGATCGTGCTGGACGAGGGGCGCAACCGCCAGGTCAGGCGGATGACGGCTGCGGCGGGCTTTCCGACACTGCGCCTCGTGCGCTGGCGCGTGGGCCCGTGGTGCGTCGAGGGACTCGGCCCGGGCGAGTGGCGGCGGATGAGCGTCACAGCGGACGCACTTCGGGAAGCATCGCGGGTCGCACCTCCCAAAGGCCATAATGGTCGCCCCTGAAGAGGATTCCGGATGAACATTGACCTGCGGGCATGGGTGCCACGCGTGACCGTAGCGGCCGTTGTCTTCGATCGCGGACGCTATCTGCTCGTCGAGGAGGTCGCGGAAGCCGGAAAGCCGGTATTGAACCAGCCTGCGGGGCACCTCGAGCCCGGAGAAACACTGACAGAGGCCGCGGTGCGCGAAACCCTGGAAGAGACCGGCTGGCACGTGGAAGTCGAGGCTTTGCTCGGCGCCTCTCTCCTCACCAACTCGCTCACGGGCATTACCTATTACCGCACAAGCTTTCTCGCGTCGCCCCTGCGCCATGACGCCGATCGTGCATTGGACAAGGACATCCTCGGCCCGCGCTGGATGAGCTATGAGGAGATCGTTTCCGATCCTTCCCGACTGCGCAGCGAGTCCGTACTGGCAACGATCGAGCAGCACCGGTCAGGCCGCCGGTTTCCCGTGGACGCTTTTTTCTACCCTGCCGGTGCCTGATGGTAGCCAGAGGCACCTCGGTGATCGTCGGCCTTTCCGGTGGCGTGGACTCCGCCGTCAGCGCATACCTCCTGCGCGAGCAGGGGTACGCGGTGGAGGGGCTGTTCATGAAGAACTGGGACGAAGACGACAACACGGAATACTGCACGGCCAAGGCAGACCTTGCCGACGCCGAAGCGGTCTGCAGACAACTCGGGATCCGCCTGCACACCGCAAATTTCGCCGCAGAGTACTGGGACAACGTGTTCGAACACTTCCTCGCGGAATACAAGGCAGGACGGACACCCAACCCCGACGTCCTCTGCAACCGGGAGATCAAGTTCAAGGTATTTGCGGAGTACGCGGCCACTCTGGGCGCGCAGATGATTGCGACCGGACACTACGCGAGGGTCTCGACTTCGGGCGGGCGCGTTCGGTTGCTTACGGGCAAAGACCCGGGCAAGGACCAGACCTATTTTCTGCATGCGGTACCCGGAGCACAACTCGAGCGCTGCCTTTTCCCCGTCGGCGAATTGCCCAAGAGCGAGGTGCGGAGCATCGCGCGCGAGCAGGGCTTCGGTGTTGCGGCAAAAAAGGACAGCACCGGCATTTGTTTCATCGGCGAGCGACGCTTCGCCGACTTCCTCAAACGCTATCTTCCTGCCCGACCGGGCGAGATCCGCAGCGCAGAGGGCCGCCTCCTTGGCGAGCATCATGGCCTGATGTACTACACACTCGGCCAACGTCAGGGTCTGGGCATCGGCGGCGTCAGTGGATTCGCCGAGGAACCGTGGTACGTGGTGGACAAGGTGCTGGAGAACAACACTCTCGTGGTGGCGCAAGGCATGCACCCTGCCCTGCTCTCCCGGGGGTTGCGATGCTCGGGACTGCATTGGATAGACGGTGTGCCGGCGGAGGGCGCACTCTGCGCACGCATCCGCTATCGGCAGGCAGATCAGCCATGCGCGCTCTCGATATGCGACGAGGGTGAAGGCACCGTGATGTTCGAGCAGGCGCAACGCGCCGTGACGCCGGGTCAGTACGTCGTGTTTTATCAAGGAGAGCACTGCCTTGGCGGTGGGGTCATCGAGGAGCGGATTCCGTGAACACCAGTGAAGAGACGCGACTCTCCGGGCAAGCCGTAGCGCTCGCGGCGGTGGTGCAATCGGCCATCCTGGTGGATCTTCTCTCGCGCGAGGGGACCGCACCTGCGGCTGATATGCAGGCTCTCTCCGAGAGCCTGTTCAGGCTCGAATGGGATCAGGTGGAAGAGGTCTTCGGCGGTTTGCCCCGGCTGAGGCGCGGGCTCGATGCCCTGGCAGACATGCTCGAGCACGGTGCGGCCACCGAGCACCGGCCTGCACTTCGCTACACCCTCGCCATGCTCCATCTCGGCCGGACCCTTGGCCGTGATCGCGCTCGCATGGAGGCCATCCGCAACAGGCTTGAGCACGCGGCGGTAAAGCAAGCACACTTCAGCAGCCGCTTCGACGAGATCGCCACCAGTCTTGCCTCGGTCTACCAAGACTGTGTGAGCCCGATGCGTTTCCGGATCCAGGTAAGTGGCAGCGCGAAACACCTCCAGGACCCGCGCGTGGCCGAGCGGATCAGGGCACTGCTCCTTTGCGGCCTTCGGGCAGCCGTGTTGTGGCGCCATCTCGGCGGACGGCGGCACCGCCTTGTCATGGAACGCCGGCCCTTGCGCGCTGCTGTGGCCCGGCTCCATGCGCTATCATCGGCCCACTGACCGGCAACGGCGCAGCGTGCTGCCGGGCCCCTCCCCGGAGCGACAATGAACCTCTCTGAACTGACCGCGATATCTCCACTCGATGGCCGCTACGGACCGAAGCTCGCGCGCCTGCGCGGGCGTGTCAGCGAGTTCGCGCTGATCCGCTATCGCGTGATCGTGGAGTTGCATTGGCTGCAACGCCTTGCCAGCCTCGCGGAGGTGCCTGAATTACCGCCGTTCGATGCCGAAGCATGTGCCGCCATCAACGCACTGCTGGAGGGCTTCAGCGAGAGCGACGCCCAGCGCGTCAAAGCGATCGAGAGCACCACCAACCACGATGTGAAGGCCGTCGAATACCTGATCAAGGAAAAACTCGGGCAAGCGGGAATTCCCGCGGCATCCCTGGAGTTCGTGCACTTCGCCTGCACGTCCGAGGACATCAACAACCTTTCCTATGCGCTCATGCTCCGGGACATGCGTTCGGAGGAACTGCTTCCGCGTCTGGATTCCATCATCGGCACGCTCTGCACCATGGCCGAAACCTGGGCCGCCGAGTCGATGCTGGCGCGAACGCATGGACAGCCCGCATCCCCCACGACGATGGGCAAGGAAATCGCCAATGTCGCGTGGCGACTGCACAGGCAACGACGGCAACTCGCCCATGTCGGGCTAGCAGGCAAAATGAACGGGGCGGTAGGCAATTACAACGCCCACCTTGCAGCCTACCCGGACATCGACTGGGAATCCGTAGCGCACCGCTTTGTGGAGTCGCTCGGACTGGAGTGGAACCCCTACACCACCCAGATCGAACCGCACGACTGCCTTGCGGAATACTTCGCCGCGGTCCAGCGCGTCAACACGATCCTCATCGACTTCTCGCGTGACGTCTGGTCCTACATCTCGATCGGTTACTTCCGCCAGAAGACCAAGGCTGGAGAGGTGGGCTCGTCCACTATGCCGCACAAAGTGAACCCCATCGACTTCGAGAACGCAGAGGGCAATCTGGGCGTAGCGAATGCCCTGCTCGAACACCTCGGCGGCAAACTTCCCGTCTCGCGCTGGCAACGGGACCTCACCGACTCCACGGTGCTGCGCAATGTCGGCTCCGCGCTGGCATACAGCCTCTTGGGGTGGGACTCGCTGCAGCGCGGCCTCGGCAAACTCGAACTCGCACCCGCCCAGCTCGCGGCCGATCTGGAAGCAAACCAGGAGGTCCTCGCGGAAGCGATCCAGACGGTGATGCGCAGGCACGCAGTCCCGGAACCCTACGAAAAACTGAAGGCGCTCACGCGCGGACAACGCATATCCGCGAGTGCGCTGCGCGACTTCATCGCGACGCTCGATATACCGGAAGAGGCGCGTGCACGGCTCGCTGCCATGACACCTGGCAGCTACACCGGCAATGCAGCCGAACAGGCGCAGCGGATACGCGCGCGCATTGCCTCCGAGGCCTGAGCAGGTGGTCCTGCCGAAAGCCGAAGGGCGACTCGCACTCGGTGCATCATCCGAGCAGGCCGAGGCGCTCCTCGGCATTCTCGGGCAAGCGCAGAGGATCGTACGTATCCTGAGCGATGAGTTGGATCCGGAGCTTTTCGATCGCCCCGATATCGCCGCCGAACTCTCGCGGGTTGCGCGTCAAGGTCGGCAATGCGAAATCCGTATCCTGTTGAAGGACAGCGCACATCTGTCGAAGCGCAGCCACTGCCTCGGCACTCTCCACCGGCGACTGGGATCCTCGGTGCGCATACTGAAGCCCACGTTCATGCCCGAGAATCTCGCCGCAAACTACGTACTGGCCGATGACCGCGGAGTGTTCTTCCTGCCCATGGAAGACGACAAATCCGGCTTCCTGAACGCAGACGACCGCCCATTGGTCAAGCATCTCGCCCTGCAGTTCGACGACATGTGGTCGCGGGCGATCGAAGATCCCGAGCTCAGGCTCATGCCGCTGTAGCTTTTACCTGAAGGAGTCGACGCCATGCACCTCCGAGCCCTTGTTCTTCTGACCATGGCCTTTCTCGCCTCCTCGGTGTGTGCGTCGCCGCAAACCCGGAACGTGGTGCTGGTGACACTGGACGGCGTTCGGGTGCAGGAGGTTTTTGGCGGTCTCGACGAGATCATCGCCGCGCACTCCGCGCTGCAGCACTATTCGGACATGGAGACGGTCAGGCCGCGCTTCATCGGCTCCACGGCCGAGGCACGACGGGAGGCACTGATGCCGTTCCTGTGGAAAGAACTGGTGCCACGGGGCGTGATTTTCGGTAACCGCGATCGCGGCTCGGTGATGAAGGTCCAGAACCCGTTCTGCTTTTCGGCGCCGGGCTACACCGAGATGTTGACCGGAGCACCACGCGCCGAGGTCGACAGCAACGACGTCCGTCGCTATCCCCACCAAACCGCGCTCGAAGTTGTCTCCCGCGAACTCCAGTTACCCTTCGGGGCCGTGGCCCAGATCGGCTCCTGGGATGGCTTCGCCAGTGCTGCGGCCAGCGGGGACGGCCTCATTCTGACCAGCGGCGCCTACGACCCGCTGCCTGCGCGCTTCTCCACGCCGGAGATCGATGAACTCGTCTCGCTTCGCAAGGACGTTCTGGGCCTCTGGGAAGAAGGCAGCGAGGACGTCCTAACGTTGCGCATCGCTCAGCGCTACATGCGCAAACAGCAGACGCGCCTGCTCTGGCTGGGGCTCGGCAACTCCGATGACTGGTCCCACGCTGACCGTTACGATCGCCTGCTCGTGTACCTGAACCGCGCCGACCGCCTGATAGGCGAGTTATGGTCGACACTTCAGGCAGACGAACGCTACCGGGACCGCACGACGCTTGTGATCAGCACCGATCACGGACGTGGACTGCAGGGAAAGGATTGGTCCGAACACGACTGCAGTATTCCCGGCAGCGAATTCATCTGGGCCGTGGTAGCCGGCCCCGACACCCCCGCTACGGGCGAGGCGCGGAACACCGGTGAACTCCATCAGGGGCAGATCGCAGCGACCCTGCTCCAGTACTTCCGGATTCCCGCACAGGCGCTCGGCCCAGAGGCCCGACCACCGCTGCCCGGCACCCTTGTGCCGCGCAATTCACCCTGAACACCCCCTGAAGCCAGCAGAAGGACTCCTCGCGTGAGCGATACCCGCACCATGCCTACCCGCCCCCGTCACCTCTCCAGCATCACGGCGTGGGACATCGACACAGATGTCGCCGTGATCGGCTTCGGAGGCGCAGGCGCATGCGCCGCTATAGAGGCGCACGACAACGGGGCCCGAGTCGTGCTTTTCGATCTTGCCAGCGATTCAGGGGGGTCAACGCGTCTCTCCAGCGCCGAGATATACATGGGCGGTGGCACGCGCGTGCAGAAAGCCTGCGGCATCGAGGACAGCGTGGAAGACATGTTCCGCTTCCTGATGGCATCGAACGGACCCATCGCGGATGAGGCGAAGGTGCGCGCCTACTGCGAGGGAAGCGTGGATCATTTCGACTGGCTGACGCAGACGCTGGGCGTCCCCTACAAGGATTCGGTCTATCCGCACCGCGCGATCATGGCGCTCACCGACGACTGCCTGCTGTACACCGGCAGCGAAAAAGCCTGGCCGTTCACGCAGATCGCGACTCCCGCACCGCGCGGTCACAACCTTCAGGTCGAAGGAGACAACGGCGGTCCCCTCTTCGCCAATATTCTCAGACGCAACGTCGAGGAGCGCGGCATAGAGGTCCATTTCGACGCGAGAGCACTCACACTGGTCACGGATGACGACGGCACCGTACACGGCGTGGTGGTGCGTATCGACCAGCAGGAGCGCCTGGTGCGCGCCCGGCGCGGGGTGGTGCTCTGCTGTGGCGGCTTCGTGATGAACGAGGACATGATCCGCAAGCATGCACCGATGCTGCTCGGTGCCTCGCAACCGATCGGCAACCCGGGAGATACGGGAAGCGGAATCCTGATGGGACAGGGTGCGGGCGCAGCGGCAATCAACATGCACGAGGGTTTCGTCAGCGTGCCCTACTACCCGCCGGCATCACTCACGCGCGGGATCTTCGTGAACGCACAGGGGCAACGCTTCATCAACGAGGATTGCTACCACGGCCGCGTCGGTTACTACTGCCTGCAGCAACCCGGGCAGCGTGTCTTCCTGATCGCCAGCGCAGAGGATTTCGGGAACTACCCGGAGGGAAGCTATCTCAATGCGCAGTTCGCCGGAACGACAGAAGAGTCAGTGGAAGAACTCGAGTCGGAACTGGCTCTTCCCCCCGGAAGCCTTCAGCAGACGATCGCGTACTACAACGCACACGCCGCGCGCGGCGAGGATCCGTTGTTCCACAAATCGTCCGAGTGGCTGACGCCACTCAGCCTGCCCCTCGCGGCGGTGGATTGCTCGCCGGGCCGAGGCACTTTCTATCCGTTTTTCACCCTCGGCGGACTCGATACGAAGGTGACGGGCGAAGTGCTGACGCCAGAAGGCGAGGTGATTCCGGGGCTCTACGCCGCCGGCCGGACCGCCTGCGGTGTTCCACGCACGGCGGCCGGCTATTGCAGCGGCATCTCGGTGGGCGATGCGAGTTTCTCGGGACGCAAGGCCGGGCGAAGCGCCGCTCTGAGGGCAGACTGAGCCTCAGCGCTTCTCGAACTGGAGCACCGTCTTCCACCACAGACGCGGCGCAAGGGTGTGCCAGAGCTCAAGGAATTTGGCCTCTCCGGGATAGATCGCCTTTTTGCCTTTTTCGAGACCTTCCTCGATCTGGGTAACGATTTTTCCGGGGTCACTCAGCCGGCCGCTCTTGCGGGCTTCACGGAGAGCTTGTGCGGCATCCGTATTCAGGGACTGCTCGATCAGCGGGGTGTTCACGGCCGGAGGCAAGACGACCGCGATCCTGAGCGCAGTGTGTGCAAGTTCGTTCGCGAGGGTTTCACCCAGAACGTTCACTGCAGCCTTGGAGGCGGCATAGGCGCCGAGCTTGGGCGTGAGCGCCATGCCTGAAATCGAGCCGAAGAGGATCACGTCCCCCCTGTTGCGGTCGAGCATGCCGGGCACCACCGCACGGATCATGTGAAGCGTGCCGAAGTAGTTCACGTCGATGAGCCGACGCGCCTGTTCGATCGTGGTATCCATGACTGCGTAACTGGGCATGATGCCTGCTGCATGGGTCAATCGATCGATAGGGCCGAGTTCCTCCTCGACCTCCGCCACCCGTGCCTGCACATCTTCCCAGTCCGCCACGTTGCACCGCCAGGTGCGGATGTTCGGATCAGCCGCTGCCATTTCCGCGAGAGCTTGCTCGTTCATGTCGAAAATCGCGACCCGCGCACCGGAGGCAGCCAGGCGCAGGGCTGCCACCTTGCCCATGCCGCTTGCACCACCTGTGACCAACGCTACCTTGCCAGTGAATGCCATGCGTATCGCTCCGGAATGCGTAAAGAAGCGAGTGTAGCCCGAGCCAGCGGCGCCTCAATATCCGCAGCGGCCAATGGCACCTGACAAATGCGCCACGCGCCACTGCCGTCCCGGCTGATATCGTGCGGTTCGCCAGATCACGTCCGGACCACGCAGATGAGTGAAACGCGCGTACATATCCTGTTTGTCTGCCTCGGCAATGTGTGCCGCTCCCCCATGGCCGAGTGCGTGACGCTGCAGATGTTGCGAGACCGCGGACAGGAACACGATGTGCGCGTGGCATCACGGGGAACCGCAGCATTCAACGCGGGCAAGCCGGCCGATCCCCGCGCGACGGATGCACTGCGAGCACACGGTTTCCCGATGCCAGCGCACCTTGCCCGGCAGATCAGCGACGAGGACTTCGCGTCGTTCGGGCAGATCGTGGCGATGGACCGATCGAACCTGCACACGCTGACAGGATGGCGTCCTCCCGGGTTCGCCGGTCAACTCCGGCTCCTGCCAGGCAGCAACGGCGCCGCAGGCGTCGAGGTTCCGGACCCCTTTTACGGCGATGCCGCGCAGTTCACCCGGGCCCTGGGGCTGATCCGGAACGGAGTGGCACAACTTCTCGACGAATTGTTGCCGCTGCCGTCCTGACGGAAGGGGCAGCGCCGGGCGATCGCGGCCTGTTGCCTTGCTATACTCCCGCCCGTCCGGCGATATGCCCTCCGTTCCCCAAAGCAGTCTCCTTTCCATGACCGACCGCTCCATCGAAAACCTGAATGTAGACACCTTCGAGGGGCTCATCACCCCTGACGAACTGAAACGCGAAGTGCCCCTCCCCGAGGCCATTCGACAGACGGTACTCGGCGCCCGATCGACCATCCGGGACATTCTCGACGGGAGGGACCACCGGCTGTTCGTGGTCGTTGGCCCCTGCTCGGTCCACGACCCGGCCGCAGCACTGGACTACGCACAGCATCTGGCCGTACTCGCCCGGGAAATCGACGACACCATAGTCGTGGTGATGCGCGTCTACTTCGAGAAACCCCGCACCACGACCGGCTGGAAAGGCCTGGTCAACGACCCCTACCTGAACGACTCCTTCCGCATCCAGGACGGCCTGCGCATCGCGCGCAAGCTGCTGGTCGACATAGGCGCACTCGGACTGCCGACGGCGACCGAAGCACTGGACCCTATTTCTCCCCAATACCTGCAGGACCTGATCAGCTGGTCGGCGATCGGCGCGCGCACGACGGAGTCGCAGACACACCGTGAGCTCGCGAGCGGACTGTCATGCCCGGTGGGTTTCAAGAACGGTACCGACGGCGGCCTCACCGTCGCCGTGAACGCGCTCAAATCCGCCCTGAGCTCACACAGATTTCTGGGCATCGACGAAACCGGCCGGGTTACCGTTGTCCACACCCGGGGCAACAGCCACGCCCACGTGGTGCTGCGCGGAGGCTCGCAAGGTCCGAATTACGACTCCGTGCATATCGCTCTGGCTGAGCGGGAACTCGCAAAAGCAGGCGTACCGGGAGGGATCGTGGTGGACTGCAGCCACGCCAACTCGAACAAGGACCCCGCCTTGCAACCGCTGGTACTCGACAACGTGGCCAACCAGATCGTCGAGGGTAACCGCTCCATCGTGGGCGTCATGCTGGAGAGCAATCTGGCAGGCGGCAACCAATCCATACCTGCCGATCTCTCGCAGCTACGCTACGGGGTATCGGTAACGGACGGCTGTCTTGACTGGGAAAGCACCGCAGGCGCGCTGCGCGCCATGCGTGAGAAGTTGAGACACGTTTTGCCGGGCAGGAAAAACCCGGGCTGAGTCAGGCATCGAGCGTCTGATTCAGCTGTAGTAGGCGTTCTCGCGCTTGCTGTGGTCGGTGACGTCGCGCACTTCCTTCAGTTCTGGAAGCTGCTCCAGAAGACTGCGTTCCACTCCGTGTTTGAGGGTGGCATCGACCATGCCGCATCCCTGACAACCACCCCCGAACTTGAGAACCGCCACAGGGCCTTCGGCAATCTCGACCAGACTCACCTCGCCGCCGTGCGCTGCCAGCTGCGGGTTCACCTCGTTGTAGAGGATGTAGTTGATGCGATCCTCGAGAGAGCTGTCTGCGCCCACGCGCGGGAGCTTCGCGTTTGGCGCCTTGATCGTAAGCTGCCCGCCCATGCGGTCTTCTGCAAAATCCACGAAGGCGTCCTGCAGGAAGGGCAGGCTGCGGGCCTCGAACCACGCCACGAAGCCACCGGGGAACTCATGGCGCTCGTCTTCCTCGCGGATATCGGCATCACGGCAATAGGCGATGCAGGTCTCGGCCCGGGGTGTGCCGGGGTCATTTATGAACACCCGGATGCCCCGCACCTCTGCATCCTGCTTCGCAAGAAGGCCTGACAGATATGTCTGGGCGGGTTCCGTAATCGTGATCATTCTTTCTGCTCCGGGCACATCAAACCAATATTCTAGTAACCCGCTCAGGTATTAGCTACAACCCTGAACGCCCTGATCGCACACATAAAGCTATCGTCCGGACCTGCCCCGGCCGTGTACGATCGAACCGATCAGCGCGTGGGAAACCGCAGGCCCCACTGGAAGTATCCGAGCGAGACCAGACGACGTGAACCAGCAAGAAGATGGGAAGAGCACCGGCGCGGAAACCCATGCCGGAATGAGCACACGCGACGTGGTAGGTAGCGTGCTGTCTGCAGCGTTCGGCGTGCAGAGTTCACGGAACAGGGAGCGAGACTTCAACAGCGGGAATTACCGGCAGTTCATCATCGCCGGCCTGATCTTCACCGTGCTCTTCGTCGCCACACTGGTGGTGGTCGTGAACGTCGTGCTCGACTGATCCGTGCGGCGGGGTTCAGTGCCCGGCCACCCAGAACAGCATCGCCGAGACGGCCAGTGCCACCAACACAACGGCTGCGATGGAATCAGCGACGCCATCTTCGCGACGCTCCTCATCGGGAATGCCGTTACCCTGATCTGCCTTGCTCATACGCTATGCTCCGGACTGTTCGATGCACCGCTCGCGCGGCGCCCGGAGTATAGCGAGCCTCTCGCCCGCGCCCTACCCCGAGTCTTAGCACCAAACGATCTTTGCGTATGAAAAAACACGCTTTTTGGTGCTGATGATGATCTGCTAACGTGCGCCCGCCGTTCACCGGGCAGCGTCCCCGTGCAGCGCGGCGCGTCACCACCCTCCGACACAGTTGCAGTACCGGAAGCATGTATCGCTACGACACTTTCGACCACCGCATGCTCGCGGATCGCGTCAGCCAGTTCCGCGACCAGACCGCACGCTACCTGCGCGGAGAGCTGAGCGAGGCCGAGTTCCGGCCCCTGCGCCTCCAGAACGGGCTCTACGTACAGCGCCTGGCACCGATGCTCCGTGTGGCAATACCGTACGGAATGCTCGAGAGCCGCCAGTTGCGGATGCTGGCCCACATAGCGCGCCGATATGACAAGGGCTACGGCCACTTCAGCACGCGCCAGAACATCCAGTTCAACTGGCCGCGCCTCGAGGAGGTGCCTGACATCCTCGCCGAGCTCGCCAGCGTCGACATGCACGCGATACAGACCAGCGGCAACTGCATCCGCAATGTCACTGCGGACCAATTCTCGGGCGTGGCACGCGACGAAGTCGAGGACGCCCGCCCCTGGTGCGATCTGATCCGTCAGTGGTCGACCTTCCACCCCGAATTCAGCTTCCTTCCTCGCAAGTTCAAGATC
>CAIXOY010000232.1 GCA_903921135.1 uncultured Gammaproteobacteria bacterium | reverse complement strand
GTGATCCACGCCATCGATTTCGATGGCGAGCTGTATCTGCGCCAGGAGCGCGGCGGCATGCTGATGGGCACCTACGAAAATGCCTGCAAGCCCTGGTCGGAAGACGTAACGCCGTGGAGCTTCGGACACGAGCTGCTCGCGCCCGATCTCGAGCGCATCGCGCCTTCGCTGGAGGTGGGCTTCAAGCATTTCCCTGCGTTCCAGAACGCGGGCATCCGCCAGATCATCAACGGCCCCTTCACCTTCGCGCCCGACGGCAACCCGCTGGTGGGGCCCGTGCGGGGGCTCCGCGGTTACTGGTGCGCCTGCGGCGTGATGGCGGGCTTCAGCCAGGGCGGCGGCGTGGGCCTCGCGCTCGCGCAGTGGATCCTGAACGGTGACCCCGGCTTCGATGTGTGGGCCATGGACGTCGCGCGCTTCGGCGACTGGGCGAGCAAGGCCTACACCAATGCCCGCGTGCGGGAGAACTACTCGCGCCGCTTCTCGATCCGCTTCCCCAACGAGGAGCTCACCGCGGCACGGCCGCTGCGCACCACGCCCATCCACGATCTGCTGGCCGCCGCAGGCGCGCAATTCGGCGCGGCCGCGGGGCTGGAAGTGCCGCTCTGGTTCGCACCGCCGGGCATGCGCGACAGCTTCAGCTGGCACCGCTCCACGGATTTCGCGACCGTCGGCGAGGAAGCCCGCGCCGTGCGCGAGGGCGTGGGGCTGATGGACAGCTCCAGCTTTGCGAAATACAGCGTTACAGGCCCTGGCGCGGCCGAATGGCTGGACCATCTGCTGCCCTGCAAGTTGCCCGCAACGGGGCGCATGACCATGGCGCCCATGCTGAAGGACGACGGCAAGCTGATCGGGGATTTCACGCTCGCGAATCTGGGCGATGAAGGCTGGCTTCTGATCGGCTCGGGCGTGGCCGAGGAATACCACCTGCGCTGGTTCAACGACCATCTGCCGGCAGACGGTACCGTGCACCTCGTCTCCCGCACACGCGAACTTTCCGGGCTCGCAATCGCGGGTCCGCGTTCACGTGAGCTCCTCGCACGCATCACGCGCGCGCCGGTAAATGGTGAGAGTTTCCGCTTCATGGACATCCGCCGCCTGCCGCTCGGCCTTGCCGATGCGCTGGTCGGGCGCGTGAGCTACACCGGTGACCTCGGCTACGAGATCTGGTGCGCCTCCGACACGCAGCGCCATCTCTTCACCGCGCTGCAGGAGGCGGGCAAGGACCTTGGCCTCAGGCTCTTCGGCTCGCGCGCGCTGAACGCGCTGCGTGTGGAGAAAGGCTACGGCTCTTGGGCCCGCGAGTACCGCCCGCTCTACGGGCCGCTGGAGGCCGGTTTCGAGCGCTTCGTGGCGCTCGAGAAGGCGGCGGATTTCATCGGCAAGCACGGCGCAATCGCGGAGCGCGAAAGCGGTGGTGTACGCCGGCTGCGTACCTTCATCGTCGAGACCGAGCGCACCGATGTGATCGGGGACGAGCCCATCTGGCAGGGTGAGCGCGTGGTGGGATGGGTTACCTCAGGCGGCT
>CAIXOY010000231.1 GCA_903921135.1 uncultured Gammaproteobacteria bacterium | reverse complement strand
GCAGGAACAGCGCCTTCCAGACCGACACGGTCACGCGCAGCGGGCTGCGCGCAACGGTGGGAAGTGCCATCGACGCGGTCGGGGTCAAGGTGGGAACCGCCTGCTTTGTCTGATACGTGACTGCGGCCAATCATAGCCGCTGCGGTGCCCCGCGGTTAAGGGCCACTGTCCCCGGGCGCAGGGCGCTGCTATGCCGGGGCTGCGTCCGTCGTCGTTGTGGAGCATTCGGGCCTTTGGGTATGGTGCGTCCTGATTGCCGGGATACACCGCGCCGCGCGCAAGATATGCGCGGGCTTTCACCCTCATACAGGCCCCGCCACGTGAAGATCGACACCTTCGAGCTCGAGCGCAACCAGTCCCTCTACGAGAACAGCGTCGAGATCAACCTGACCGAGAGCGGTGTGGAGCCGATGACGCTCGCCGAGTTGCTGAGCCCTGAAGAGCTCGATGCACTGCTGAACCTGCGCCTGGGCTACAACTACACCGAGGGCACCCCGGAGCTGCGCGCCGCCATCGCGAGCTGGTACCCGGACACCGGCATCGACGAGGTGCTGGTGACCACCGGCGCCGCCGAGGCGAATTTCCTGATGTGCTGGGCGCTGCTGGAACCCGGCGACACATTTGCCGGGATGCTGCCGAACTTCATGCAGATGCAGGGGCTGGCCTCCGCGCTTGGTGCGCGCGTGCAGCCCTTCGGTTTGCGCCTCGATGGCAACGCCTGGCGGCTCGACCGCGCCGCGCTGGATGCGGCCGTGGCCGAGGGCGCGCGGGTGATCGCCGTCTGCAACCCCAACAACCCCACGGGCGCGGTGCTGGACGAGGCCGATATGGACGCGCTGGTGCACGCTGCGCGGGCCTGCGATGCCTGGCTCCTTTGCGACGAGATCTACCGGGGCGCGGAGATCGACGGCCGACCCGAGACGCAGAGCTTCCGCGGCCGCTACGCCAAAACCATCGTCACCTCCAGCACCTCGAAATCGATCGCGCATGCGGGGCTGCGCATCGGCTGGGCCGTGGCACCTGCCGCACTCGTCACCGAGGCTGTGCGCCGCCAGGATTACACCACCATCGGCACCGGGCCCATCAACCAGTACCTGGCGTCTGTGGTGCTCTCGCCGGCGCGCCGTGCGCAATTGCTGACGCGCAGCCGCGCGATCCTCGGCCGCAACATGGAGATCATCGATGCCTGGGTCGCGCGCTGGAACGGTCGCCTGCGCTACGTGCGGCCCTCGGCCGGTGGCATGGTGTTCGTGGCCTACGATTTCCCGGTCAATTCCACGCAATTGAGCGAGCGTATCCGCGCAGAGCAGAGCGTTTTCGTGGTGGCAGGGGACTGGTTCGGCATGGACGGGCACCTGCGCATCGGCACCGGCGGGCACGCACAGGAACTTGAAGAGGGTTTGCGGCGCATCGATCGCGTGCTGGCCGCGCTGTAGCCGGACACTCCAATGCACGGCGTTGATCTGCTCTGGTTGTTCGGCGGCGGCTTGCTGGCCGGGATGATCAACGTCATGGCCGGCGGTGCCGGGTTCATGACCTTTCCGCTGCTGATCGCCTCTGGCCTCACCGAGATGGAGGCCAATGCCTGCAATTTCGTGGCGTTGTTTCCGGCGAACCTTGTCGGGAGCTGGGTGTACCGGCACGAGGTCCAGGCCGTGCGTCGCCATCTGGGTTTGCGTCTGGCACTGGCCGTGGTGGGTGGAGCCGCGGGCTCCTTCCTGTTCGTGCATCTGGGCGAGGCCTCCTTCCACGCGGCAATTCCCTGGCTGCTGGTCTTTGCCACGCTCTCGTTCGGGCTCGGGCCCTGGATCCGCGACCGTCTGCACGCCATGCCCTCCTTCGATGCGGCGCGCTGGCTCTGGCTTTCCTTCGTGCTCGAGTTCGTGGTGTTCGTCTACGGCGGCTATTTCGGGCTCGGCATGGGCATCATCCTGCTGGCCATTCATTCGATCTTCAGCCGGCTCGACATTTTCCACGCGAACGCATTGCGCAACCTGACGGTGGCGCTGATGACGCTGGTGAGCATCGTGATCTTCGTGGCCTCGGGGCTGGTGCGGTGGGTGCCCGCAGCCGCGATGATGGCCGGCGCCATCATCGGCGGCTACGGTATGGCACAGGTGGCTCGGCGCGTGCCACAGGATCTGGTGCGCAACGCGATCCTCTGCTGGTCGGTGGTGCTCACGGGATATTCATTCTGGCGTTACGGCG
>CAIXOY010000230.1 GCA_903921135.1 uncultured Gammaproteobacteria bacterium | reverse complement strand
GGAGAGACACAATGGCTCACAAGAAAG
The DNA here is from genome assembly GCA_903921135.1 of uncultured Gammaproteobacteria bacterium. GTDB lineage: Bacteria > Pseudomonadota > Gammaproteobacteria > Pseudomonadales > UBA5518 > UBA5518. The sequence continues at coordinate 3,221 of CAIXOY010000230.1, read as the reverse complement.
CAGGCGGTAGTACCCGCAACGGTCGCGACTCCGAGAGCAAGCGCCTTGGCGTGAAGCGTTTCGGCGGGCAGGTCGTCAAGGCTGGCAACATCATCGTTCGCCAGCGTGGCACCGAGTTCCACCCCGGCGTGAACGTCGGCATGGGCCGAGACCACACCTTGTTCGCCACCGCCGAGGGGCGTGTGGAGTTCGCGGTGAAGGGCCCGTTCAACCGCCGCACCGTCAGCATCGTGGCGGTCTGACCGGGGCTCTTGCCCTGGCACCGCAGAAGCCCCGCCCCGGCGGGGCTTTTCATTTATGAAATTCGTCGACGAAGCAAGCATCACCGTCCAGGCCGGGAAGGGCGGTAACGGCTGCGTCAGTTTCCGCCGCGAGAAGTCCGTGCCTTTTGGCGGCCCGGACGGCGGCGATGGCGGTGATGGTGGCAGCATCTTCCTGCGCGCTGACGATGCCCTGAATACCATGGTCGATTACCGCTACACCCGGCAGTTCCGGGCGGCATCCGGCAAATCCGGCAGCGGCGCCAACTGCACAGGCAGGAGTGGCGATGATCTCGACCTGCCCGTTCCTGTCGGGACCACCGTGATCGACGATGACACGGGGGAGGTCATCGGCGACCTGACGCGCCCTGGCGAGCGCCTGCTGGTGGCGCAGGGCGGCTTCCACGGCTTGGGCAACACGCGGTTCAAGTCCAGCACCAACCGGGCGCCCCGGCAGAGCACCGCGGGGTCCGAGGGCGATCTCCGCAATCTTCGCCTCGAACTGAAAGTGCTGGCCGATGTGGGCCTTCTGGGCTTGCCGAATGCCGGCAAATCCACCCTGATCCGCGCTGTTTCCGCGGCCCGTCCGAAAGTGGCGGATTACCCCTTCACCACGCTGGTACCCAACCTTGGTGTCGTGCGTGTGGCAGCCCATCGCAGCTTCGTCATCGCTGACATTCCGGGTCTGATCGAAGGCGCATCGGAAGGCGCAGGCCTCGGGATCCGCTTCCTGAAGCACCTGACGCGCACGCGTCTCTTGCTGCATCTCGTGGATGTGCTCCCGCCTGATGAATCGGATCCGGCCGAGAACGTACGCGCCATCGAGCGCGAACTGGCGCGGTTCAGTCCTACGCTCGCCGAGCGCGAACGGTGGTTGGTGCTGAACAAGACGGATCTGCTGCCCGAGGACGAGCGCGAAGCGAGCTGCGACGCCATCGTCAGTGAGCTCGATTGGGACGGGCCCGTGTTCCGCGTCTCGGCACTTGCTGCCGACGGCACGGAGGCCCTCTGCTACGCGATCATGGAGCACATAGAAGCGCAGCGCGTGCGCGAGCAGGGCGACCCGGAAGCCGCCGCCGCGGAGCGTGAGATCCAGTCCCGCATGCAGGCAGAGTCGCGCGAGCGCATCGCCGCCCTTGCCGAGGCGCGCCGCCGTGCCCGTTCGGGTGAAGCTTCCGCAGACGACGGTGATTTCGACGACGACGAAGACGACGGCGTCGAAGTCATCTACGCTCCCTGAACATTTTTCGCGCAGTCAGTCTCATGTCCGATCGCAGTGAAATCAGCCGGGCGCGCCGCTGGGTGGTGAAGATCGGCAGTTCCCTCCTCACCGACGGTGGCCGCGGCCTGCAGCGTGAGGCCATCGCGGGGTGGGTGTCGCAGATGGCCGCCCTCCGGGCGCGCGGTTGCGAAGTAGTACTGGTGTCCTCGGGTGCCGTGGCAGAGGGCATGACCCGTCTGGGTTGGAAGACCCGTCCCGCCGAGGTGCATCGCTTGCAGGCGGCCGCGGCCGTGGGGCAGATGGGGCTGGTGCAGACATGGGAGTCCTTCTTCCAGCAGCACGGCCTGCACACGGCGCAGGTGCTGTTGGTGCACGACGACCTCTCCAACCGCCGCCGCTACCTGAATGCCCGCAGCACGCTGCGCACCTTGATCGAATTGGGCGTAGTGCCCGTCGTGAACGAGAACGACACCGTCGCGACCGACGAGATCCGCTTCGGCGACAACGACACTCTGGGCGCGCTGGTCGCCAACCTGATCGACGCCGATGTGCTGCTCCTGCTCACCGACCAACCCGGGCTCTTTTCCCGCGATCCGCGTGAGGATCCGGATGCGCCGCTCGTCAACGAGGCCGTCGCGGATGATCCCTCACTGGATGCGATGGCCGGTGGCGGCGGGCTTCTGGGGCGCGGCGGGATGATCACCAAGGTGCGTGCGGCACGGCTCGCGGCGCGCTCCGGTGCACATACCGTGATTGTGGGTGGCCGTGCCGATGATGTGATTCTCCGCATCGCGGGTGGCGAGCAACTCGGGACCTGGCTGCGTGCCGGCCAGAGCACGCTCGCGGCGCGCAAGCAGTGGCTGGCCGGCCACCTGCAGGTGCGCGGGCAGCTGGTGCTGGACGAGGGCGCGGTGCGCGTATTGCGCGAGTCCGGTCGCAGCCTGCTCCCCGTGGGTGTGCAGGAAGTGCGGGGCGAATTCACGCGCGGCGAACTCGTGCTTTGCGTGGCACCCGACGGGCGTGAAGTCGCCAAGGGGCTGGTGAATTACGGCTCCGAGGAAGCGCAACGCATCAAGGGCTTGTCCACGGCGCGCATCCCGGAGGTGCTGGGCTATTGCGACGACACCGAGATCATCCACCGTGACAATCTGGTGCTTGTGTGACCGTCACGATGTGCATGGTCGCCCGAATTCCTGCCGGCCCTTCGCGCGCGCGGCCCGGAGCGATGCCGTGCAAATTCCCCCGCCGGGTTGACACTTGGCGACCCGGCCAGAATAATCGGCGGCCTTTTCGGCAGCACCCAGATACCCAGAGGTCTTAATTCGTGGCAAACACCGTCCAGGCCAAGAAACGCGCCCGCCAGGCCGAGAAGCACCGTCAACACAACGCCAGCTTCCGCTCCATGGTGCGCACCGCCATCAAGCGTGTCGTCGCCGCCATCGAGACCGGTGACAAGGATCAGGCCCAAGCCGCCTACACCGCAGCAGTGCCCGTGATCGACCGCATGGCCGACAAAGGCATCATCCACAAGAACAAGGCAGCGCGTCACAAGAGCCGCCTGAACGCCCAGATCAAGGAGCTCGCGCAGGCCTGATGGCTTTGCGCTGGAGGTCGGGCGCCTCCCGGGGTGCCTGATGCATGAAGACCGGCCTCGCGCCGGTCTTTTCGTTTGTGGCTCTTGCATTGTCGCGGGCATCGCCCGCTCCCGTGGGGAGTCGCGGGCATGGCCCGCTCCCACG
>CAIXOY010000229.1 GCA_903921135.1 uncultured Gammaproteobacteria bacterium | reverse complement strand
TCCACGAATTCGTCTCCCAATGATGATCCCGGTTCCGCTCACACCCGATTTTATTCGAAGCGGGCACAGGCGATCTTCGCCATTTTCGATACGGTGCTGGGCGCGGATCGCCCCAACCGCATCCGCCGCGTGATGGCTTCGCAGGCCGTGGTTCCCTACTTCACCGATCAGATCCTTGCGTGGCCGAACAACACCAAAGCCGGCGCGGCCAGCGCGGATGTCTATGCGATTGCACCCTACTTCGGCGATACGCTCACGAATTTCAACGATGACTTCACTCCCGAGGACGACCGCCTTTTCTTCCGGAACTGTGGCAACGACTTCACCACCCCCTCGCCTGTCACGCGCCGCCAGGCTTTCCTCGACGCTGGCGTTGATGGCGTATTCGCGTGGTTGAACGGCGCGGCCGGAGCACCCGATCTCGGCTACGGCTCCATGAACTGCGTGATGCGTCTGGTAAGGCAGCAGGCTGATGCAGCAGCTTTTTATGACCTGCCGCTGACGACGTACGAAGGTGGCCAGCACTTCCTGCTCTCGCCGGCCAACTTCTTTACGGAAGATCCGCAGGAAATCGCACTGAACGCGCTCTTCGATCAGGTCAACCGCGACCCGCGCATGCAGACCACCTATGTGAACTACCTGAACCGCTGGCGCGCGGCCACGGACACCACAAGCACCAACAATGGCATCACGCTGAACGCGCCTGGCGTCGCACCGAACGGTGCCATGTTCCATCACTTCGTCAACTCAGACGGCTGGAGCCCCTTCGGACGTTGGGGATCGAAGGAGTTTCCGAATCAGCTTACGTCGCCCAAGTTCAAAGGGCTGCAGAGCTATATCACCCAGAAGCCCCTCGCTGTGGTGCCGGGCGACTGAGCCCGTCGGGTCTGGCCGGCTGCGCGTGGTCGGGGGCATGGCCCCCTCCTACGGGGGTAGCCGAGGGCATTGGTCGGGGGCATGGCCCCCTCCTACCGGGGGCAGCCGGAGGGGATTGGTCGGGGGCATGGCCCCCTCCTACGGAGGAGGGCTACTGTGGGAGCGGGCCATGCCCGCGACCTGATTCGGCCTCAGATTCGGTCCAGCACCACCACCGGGATCTCCCGAGCGGTGGCTGCCTGATACTTCTCGTAAGGGTGGTAGATCTCCACCAGTTGCTTCCACAGCATCTCCCGCTCGGCACCGCTCGCCGTGCGGGCCTTCGCGCTGAAGCGGTCCGCCTTCACCTGCACGCCCACCTCGGGCTGGGCCTCGAGGTTCAGGTACCACGCCGGGTGCGCCGGGGCGCCGCCCTTGGACGCAATCACCACCACGCTGTCGCCGTACTCGCCGTAAATCAGTGGCAGCGTGAGCGGCTGCCCGGATTTACGCCCCGTGGTGGTGAGCAGCAGCGTAGGCACCATGCCCGTGCCGCCGCCCAGAGTCGCGTCCCACAGGTGCCCGTCTGCCCCGTCGGTGGCGAGGTAGCGGCGAAGGTGGTCCTTGATCCACTCGGGCAGGCTGTCGGCGATGCGTGATTCGCTCATGTGTCTTCAACTCCGGTGTGAGAGGTGGCGCTAGGGGATCGGCCGCGTCCGGCCTTTCTCGTCGATGGACACGAAGACGAAGGTGCCTTCGGTCACCTTGGTTTGGGCGTTGCCGGCATCCCACTCGGCGCGCGGCGTGGTGGCCCAGACTTCCACGCGCACCTGAATGGAGCTGCGTCCCACGGCCATCACCTCCGTGTAGCAGCTCACCACCGCGCCCACCTTCACGGGCACCAGAAAGCTCATGCGGTCGATGGCGACGGTTGCCGTGCGGCCTCGAGCCACCTTGCCGGCGGCCACACCACCCGCAAGGTCCATCTGCGACAACAGCCAGCCGCCGAAGATGTCGCCGTTGGCGTTGGTGTCGCGCGGCATGGCGATGGTCTGCAGCGCCAGCTCGCCGCTCGGTGCGGGGGTGTCGTCGATCGAGGGGGCGTCGGCGGGTTTGTTCTTCTTCACGGTACTGCCTTGGATGCTCGTAGTGGGTCAGGGGTAGTAACCGGATCGCAATCGCGCGACACGGTTGCGGGCCTCGGCCGCCAGCGGTGACTGGCTGCGGGCCACGGCGTCGTAATACCTGAGAGCGGTCTCGGTGTCGCCCTCCTTTTGGGCTATCTCGGCCAACCCGAAGGTGGCGTCGGCGTTGGGCAGGAGTTTGTTTGCCACCGTGAGGTCCTGCTTGGCGACGTCGAGATTGCCGCGTTTGAGGTGCAGCGTGCCGCGCATCAGATAGGGGCGGTAGTAGGACTGATTCAGCGCCACCGCGCGGTTCAGGCTCTTGATGGCCTCTGCGGGCTGGTCGAGCCGCGACTGCGCCGCTGCCGCCAGCTCATGGAACTGGCCTTCGCGCTCCTGCAGGCGGATCGCCTCGCGGGCGTGGCGGAGGGCCTCCTGGGGCTGGTTCTGGTTCATCGCCGTGACCCCCTTCGCGTAGGCCTGGTAGGCCGGGCGATCACGTTTCAACTGGGCCGTGGCGCGCTGGAAATCCGCGCGCCCGTCACGCCCGGTG
>CAIXOY010000228.1 GCA_903921135.1 uncultured Gammaproteobacteria bacterium | reverse complement strand
CCTATGCCTTTACCGGGCAGCAGGTCTGCGAGCATGCCCGCATCGTCGCCGTGCGGTGCGCGCACGGCCACGGCATAGACTCTGCCTGCGTCCGGATCGATCACCGCCTGCTGCACCTTTCCGGGGATGCGCGCGGACTCCCAGAACATCTCACCGTCGAAGCGGTCGATCGCGAGGATGTGTGTGTCGCTGTCGTCGAAGCTACCGCCGGCGGCATCCATCACGAGCAGGTAGCCCGCACCGGGCACCGCGACCACATCGTCGCTGCGTGCCGAGACGTTGCGCGCGCGCCAGAGCTGGCGGCCCGTGCGCGGATCAAGTCCGAACAGATGCCGGCTCGTACCCACCACCAGCAGTTGCTCGTCGATGATGCGCTGGAAGCGCACGGGGTATTCGAAGGTCTGCTCCCAGCTGACGGCGGGGCGCTCAGGTTCAGGTGGCGCCGATGCGCAACCGCCGAGGAGCAGCACGAGCGCGACGGTGGAGAGCGCGCCGCGCACGGCCGACACGCGGGGTGTCGTGTGGCGCGCGCTCATTCCGCCTGTTCGCAGAGGAAGGGCCCGTCCACGCAGAGCCTGCGCCCGTCGGGTGCAGCGCAGGCGCCGCAGATGCCCACGCCGCATTTCGTGAGGTAATCCACCGAGTTGAAGATCTGCGCCGGGCTGCAGAATTTGCGCTGCACCGTGGCGGCGGCCTCGACCATGCGCTGCGGGCCGCAGTTGTAGAACACCATCGACGAACGCTCTTCAGCCGACGCTGCCTCAAGTCGCTCGCGCAGCAATTCCGTCACCCGCCCGGCAAAGCCCGCACTGCCGTCGTCAGTGGCGACGTGCACATCGGCCACGGCACGGCACTCATCGAGGAAATACAGGCGATCGGCGCTGCGCGCGCCGGCAAGGATTTCGGCGTTCCCGAAATCCCGCGCGATCTGGTAGACCGCTGCGAGCCCCGTGCCGCCCGCCACACACACGATGCGCGCATCCTGAGGCGGCGTTGCGGGGATGCCGTGCGGGCCGCGCACGTAGGCCTCGGTGCCCGGCACGAGCGACATCAGCGCGTGCGTGAACTGCCCCACATCTATCACGGCAAGTGTGAAGGGGTCGTCTGTGAGGGCAGAGAAAGGCTTCTCGCCCAAACCGGGAATCCACAGGAACACGAACTCCCCGGCCTGTACGTTGATGCGGCGGTCGAATTTCAGCAGCGCAATGTCCTCGCACACGCGGATGTTCTCGACCAGCGTGACGGGGCGGAAGCGCATGTCGATGTCGTAGCGCACCTGCGATTCGGCGTTGTCGGTCTCGAAGGCGAGATCACTGGAGAGCGCGCGGAAGTAATCGCCGATCTCGGCCGAGGTCATGCCCACCAGCGAGGAACCCACGCCGAAGACCGTGGCGCCGGCATCGCGGAAGGCGCGCACATCCTCGGCACTGCTGATGCCGCCGCAGCCGATGATCGGCTTGTCGCAGGCGGCGGCGATCTCGCGCACGCATTTGAGAGCGATGGGCAACACGCCCTTGCCCGACATGCCGCCGGCGCCGTTGCTGAGCACGGGCTTGCCGTGAGAGGAGGTGTAACCGGGGCCCAGGGTGTTGATCGCGCAGATGGCGTCCGCGCCGCCTTCCACCGCGGCGCGCGCGATGGCGGCGATGTCGGGCGTGTTCGGCGTGAGTTTGGGGATGACGGGGATGTTCACCACGGACTTCACGGCGCGCGTGATGGCGCGCACGAGCTCCGGGTCTTGTCCCATCGCCATGCCGTAGCCCTTGGCGTGGGGGCAGGAGAGATTCAGTTCCAGTCCGTGGGAGTAGGGCGCAAGGATGCGCGCGACCTCGACGAACTCTTCGAGGCTGCCGCCGAAGATCGAGGTGAGCAGGAAGCGGTCATCGGGTACGCGCAGTTGCGAGAGGGCTTCTGCGGAGCGCTCGGCGCCGGGGTTGGTGAGGCCCACCGCGTTCACGAAGCAGCCCGGCGCGTACTGGCTCAGCACCGGTTCGCGGTTGCCCGTCCGCGGTGCCATGCCGATGCTCTTGGTGGTGATGATGCCCACCTCGGGCACGTGGTCGAGGAAGTACTGGATGATCGAGGGGGCGCAGGTCACGATGCCCGAGGGGATGGTGAACGGGCCGGAGAGACGTCTGCCGAAAAACTCGATTGTCACGGCCTGGAGTCCTGATCGGGGCTGCTGGGGGAGAGCGCGAGTATACCGTCATCGGTCGCGGGCATGGCCCGGCATCTCTGATGTGGGAGGGGGCCATGCCCCCGACTGATGTGCTGCTGTCGCGGGCACGGCCCGCACACGGTGGGAGTCGCGGGCATGGCCCGCTCCTGGAGGGGTCAGTGCGCCAGGAGGTTCTCTGCGCGCATGCGCCGGATCAGTTCCTTCTCGAGTTCAAATATGGCGCCCGCCTCAGGCTGCTCGACGTCCGGGCAGGCGAGCATGGTGCCCACGTGCTTGTCCTTGTGCGTGATGGTCCATGTGCGCAACTCCGTGCCGTCGGGTCCGAGCAGGCTCGCTTGCAGTGAATGGATCACGGGGCAGGACCACGGCGTGATGCTGCCCAGCAGCACCGCCGCGAGGCCGCCTATGGCAGCACCGTCGCGGTTGCTCATCTGGCCGCTCCTGTCGACTTGCGCCGAGAACGAAAGCCGCAGGTTCCGGTGTGGCTCGGCCGTGCGCGGATCACCTTCCAGAACCATCGCGATCCCGGGCGCTGCTTTTTCGAAACCCTTGCGGACGCTTTCCCGCTGCGATTGGCGCACGGTGAGCACCAGCAACCCGGGTGTTGCTGCAGAGGCGGCCGGCGTTGCTGTGGAGGCCGCCGGCGTTGCTGCGGGGGCAGAGGCTCCGGCGCCCGCAGCCGCGATGCCGCTTGCGGAGGCCGGGCCTTCCGTTGCCGCGCCGGAGAACCTGAAGCCTCTGAAGAACGCCTCCCGGGTCTCCACCAGATTCGCGTCTTGCACGCCCGGCGCCGCGCGCTCCGAAAAGGCGACCTCCACGATGAACTTCGGGGCGCCGGGCATCAGGCAGGTATAGCCCCAGGTTTCCATGAGCAGCATGTGCTTGCGCGTGGCCGGCGTGTGGTCTTCCACTTTTTCCGAGGTGCGGGCGCAGTAACCGAAGCGCGAGTCGGTGATGGCATCGTCCGAGAGCATGACGAATCGGGATTGGTCACCCTGCGCCTGCGAGTTCTCCTTGTTCGCTTTGACGTACCGCGTGAAGACCTCGCGGTCCGTCGCATAGGCGGGATAGCCCACCAGTGCCGGATCGAATCCGGTTGAGCGCAGCACCACTGCCACTTGGGTGTGTTCGGGCGATTCGAGCATGCGGCTCATGACCACGCCATCTGCTCCGCGCGTGATCGTCCATCCGGGGCCGGGTGGCGCGGCAAAGGAAAAGCCGTCGTACTCGATCCTGCCGGTGGGTGCCGGTTCGGTGGGCGGGCCGTAGCTGCTGCAGGCCTGAAGCAGAAATGCGAGAGCGCTGCCGGCCAAAAGGGACCGTACGACAGCAGTCGTTCGCGATGCGTTGGCGGTGTCGCGTGCGGGTGTCATGGTGATGCAGGCCTCGGTTGCGGGCCACCCACTCTGGGCGCCGGCGACGTCCAGCGGCTTGACCCTGATCAACACAGGACACCGCATAGGTGGAGGCACTGACTACCCCGGTTGCCTCGGGTATAGTCGCTCTTGCCCCCTCGCCAAGGAGAAGCACATGCGGGAACGTCTGCTGGCTGCCGTGTTGCTCTGTGTCGGAGCTTTTCAATCCATGGCGGGCTCTGCCGCAGCAGGTGTCGATGCCGCGCGCATCGCGCGCGAGGGGCCCTCCGGGGCCAACTGGTTCCTCCACGGCGGCAACGCAGACGGCGCGCACTTCAGCCCGCTCACGGCGATCGATGCCGGCAATGTCGGAGAGCTCGGGCTCGACTGGTCTGTGGATCTTCCAGCGCCGGACGGCATCGCCGCGACACCGCTGGTGGTCGATGGCGTGATCTACCTATCGGGTGCGCATTCGATGGTCTGGGCCATCGATGCCGCGAGCGGCCGCCAACTCTGGAGCTTCGATCCCGGCAAGAACGTCACGCCTGCCAATAACTGGACCTCCAGGGTCAACCGCGGCGTGGCGCTGTGGGCGGACCTTGTGCTGGTGACGGTGTCGGACTGCCGGCTGATCGCGTTGGACCGCGCCACGGGCAAGCAGCGCTGGTCGGCGCAGACCTGCGACCCGCAGAGCGGCTACAGCATCACCGATGCGCCCTACGTGGGCGGGGGCAAGGTCTTCGTGGGCAATGCGGGCTCCGAGAGCGGGATGCGCAACCGCGGCCACGTGAGCGCCTGGGATGCGGCCACCGGGCGGTTCCTGTGGCGCTTCTACACCGTGCCCAGCCACATCGCCTCGGAGAACACCTCGGCTGCCATGCAGATGGCGGCAAAAAGCTGGAGCGGCAACGCGCTGGAAACCCACGGCGGCGGTGGCAGCAACTGGAACGGGATGACCTACGACCCGGACACCGACCGGCTCTACTTCGGCACGGCCGGCGCCGTGCCCTACCTGTACTCGCAGCGCAGCCCCGCGGGCGGCGACAACCTGTTCACGTCCTCGGTGATGGCGCTCGATGCAGCCACCGGCGAGTACGTCTGGCACTACCAGACCGTCCCGCAGGACAGCTGGGAATACAACGCCACCATGAACATCGTGCTCGCCGAACTTCCTCTCGGCGGCAAGCCCACCAAGGCGCTGATGATCGCGCCCAAGAACGGGTTTTTCTATGTGCTCGACCGCGCCACCGGCAAGCTGATCTCGGCTGAGCACTACGTGAAGGTCAACTGGGCCACCCACATCGACCTGCAGACCGGGCGACCGGTGCTCGATCCGGAGGCGATGTACTGGAATTACCCGTCTGGCTCGCGCGTCGAGGTCTGGCCCAACGAGTGGGGCGCGCACGGGCCGCATCCCATGGCCTGGAGCCCGCGCACGGGGCTCGCGTACATACCCGCCGCCGACGTGCCCTCGATCGTCACCTGGAACGGCCCCGAGGATATCGGCGACACCATCGAGGCGCCCGAGACGGTCGATGGCAAGCCGCATGCTCCGGGCAAGCTGGTCGCCTGGGATCCGCTCACGCAACGCCCGCGCTGGGTCGTGGAGCAGACCGTGGCCTACAACGGCGGTGTGCTCGCCACGGCGGGCAATGTGGTGTTCCAGGGTGGCGGAGACGGCACCTTCAGCGCCTACAAGGCCGACGACGGCACGCGCCTGTGGCAGGTTGCCACCGGCTCTGCCATTTCTGCCGCGCCCGTGAGTTACACGATCGGCGGCGAGCAACGCGTGCTGGTGCCGGTGGGCTCTGGCGGTGCCATGCAGTTCAGCTATCCCTCGCTGCACACGGGCAGTGCGACCAGCGGCCGCGCGCGGCTGATGTCGTTCTCCCTGTCGGGCCGGCAACCCATGCCGGCAGACGTAGTCGTCGAAACGCCGCTCCCAGCACTGCCCGCACAGACCGACAGCCCGCAGCTCATCGCGAAGGGCGCAGCACTTTTCGAGGCGGCGCACTGCTCCGGGTGCCACGGCAAGGGCGCGGTGGCGCGCCGCGGCGGAACGGTGCCGGATCTGCGCCACATCAGCACGGAAACCTACCAACAGTGGGACGGCATCGTGGTCGGTGGCGCACGCGCCGCGCGGGGCATGCCGGCGGCCGAAGGCCTCACGCTCGAGCAGTCGGCCGCGATACGGGCATGGGTGTTGTCACTCGCCCTCGAACTGCGGCGCCAACACCGGAAGGAGTGAGCCCATGACCGTTACCCGCCACACCTTCTGCCGTGTCTGCGAGGCCACCTGCGGGCTCGAGGTCGATGTGGAGGACAACCGCGTCGTCGCCATCCGCCCCGACAAGCAGCACGTGGTGAGCAAGGGCTATTCCTGCGTGAAAGGCATCCACTTCGATCAGGTGCAGAACAGCCCTGACCGCATCACGCAGCCCATGAAGCGCATCGGCTCACGCTGGGAGCCCATCGGCTGGGAGCAGGCGATCGCCGAGATTGGCGCCCGCATCAAGGCCATCCGCGATCGCGACGGTGGGGACGCCATTGCCCATCTGGTGGGCAGCGCGGGCGGGGCGAATGTGCTCGCGCCCCTGTTCCGCAATGCGTTTTACAAGGCGCTTGGTTCTCGCGCGCTGTTCGGCACCGGCACCTGCGACACCACCAACAAGTTCCGCGTCTGCGAAGACATGTACGGCTCGCCTTTCCAGCTTGCCTATCCGGATGTCGATCGCACGGAATTCCTCGCGGTGCTGGGCGCAAACCCCGCCGTCTCCGGCAACACGCTCTACCACCTCCCGCACGCGGTGCAGCGCCTGAAGGACATCACGCGGCGCGGCGGACGCGTGGTCTTCATCAACCCGCGGCGCATCGAGACCGCGCAGGCGGGCGAGCATGTGTTCATCCGCCCCGATACCGACGTCTTCCTGCTGGCGGCCTGGTGCAACGCGCTGATCAACAGCGGCAGCGTCGACGAGGTCGCCATCGCTCGCCATATGAAGCACTACGCCGCACTCAAGGAAGCGGTGGCGGGCTGGACAGCCGAGCGCCAGGCGGCGGTGACGGGCATCGATGTCGATACTTTCAATTCGCTGGTAGAGAGCCATCGCCGCGCCAATGGCGCAGGTCTCTACATGGCCACCGGCGTGAACCAGGGACGCAGCGGCACGCATTGTTTCTGGCTGCTCGAGTGCATCAACGCGATCTCCGGCAACCTCGATCGCGCCGGCGGCATGTTGATGGGCAAGGGCATCATCGACATGGCCGGCGAGGTGAAAAAGGCGGGCGAGGTCACGCTGAAGACGGTGCGCCCGGACGGCATGCCGAGCGTGGTGGGCCTGATGCCCTCGGGGATGCTCGCGCCCGACATCGAAGAAGGCCGCGTGAAGGCGATGATCGTCGAGGCGAGCAACCCGCTGCTCGCCTGCAGCAATCCCGATGGCCGGCTCGATCGTGCCTTCGGCACGCTGGAATTGCTGGTGTGCATCGATCTCTTCCGGAACGAGGTGGGCAATCTCGCGCACTACATCCTGCCGGCGCCCACCTTCCTCGAGCGCGCCGAGATCCCCTATGCGCTGCAGAGTTTCATGGGCTGCACACCGGTGCCCTTCATGATCTACAGCGATGCGGTGGTGGAGCCGCCGCCCGGCGTGCGCCACGAGTGGTGGATCTACAGCCGCATTGCCGAGGCCACGGGCGTCACCATGTTCGGCAAGCGCTGGCTGGCAGCGCTTCTGAAGCTCAACACGCGTCTGGCGTATTCCTCCAGGGCCTGGCTGCGCAAGCTGTCGCTCACGCCCGAGAAAATGCTCGACGGCATGCTGAAGAAAGCGGGTCTGCCATCCGCGAAGACGATGGCAGGCGAGCATCCCCACGGCATCCTTCTGCCCGAGAACCGCGGTGGCAATTATCTCGGCACGCCACGCGTGATCACCGATGACGGACTGGTGGATCTCGCGCCCGCGGCCTACCTCGAGGGTCTGCAGCAGAAACTCGAGACGCTGCACGCCGAGGAACTCGCGCAGCGCGATGCCTTCAAGCTGATCGGCAAGCGCGAGATCAAGCGCATCAACACGGCCTCGGCCAACGTGCCGCGGCTGGTGAAGGACGTCAGCAACTACGCCTACATCAACCCCTCTGACGCGGCCGAGCTCGGTGTGGTCAACGGCGACCGGGTGGGCGTGCGCTCGGCCTTCGGTGCAATCGAGGTGCCGGTGCGTCTCAGCGACGAGATGATGCGCCGCACCGTGGCGATCCCGCAGTGCTGGGGCCACAAGGATGCCGATGGTCTTGCCCACGCGCAGAAACATCCCGGCGTGAACTCCAACTACCTGGCCGGCGACGGCCGCGGGAACATCGAGCCGCTCTCGGGGATGTCTCACCTCTCCGGCATCGTGGTGGAGATCGCGAGAGCCTGAGCCGCTTTGCGACTGCTCCCGTAGAATGCCCCCTCCTCACAGACAGCAGCCCCCATGAGCAGTGTTACGCCCATCAGTGATTTCCGCAGCGATACCGTCACACGGCCCACGGCGGCGATGCGCCGCGCGATGGCGGAGGCCGAGGTGGGTGATGACGTCTACGGCGATGACCCCTCGGTCAACGTCTTGCAAGCGTCCGCAGCACAACGGCTCGGTTTCGAGGCCGCGCTTTTCTTGCCGAGCGGCACGCAGGCCAATCTGGTCGGATTACTCGGGCACTGCGGCCGCGGCGATGAGGCCATCGTCGGTCAGTTCTGGCACACCTACCGCTGGGAGGCGGGCGGCATGGCGGTGCTCGGCAGCATCCAGCCGCAGCCCCTGGCGCACCAGCCCGACGGCACGCTCGCATTGGACGATATCCGCGCGGCTATCAAATCTGACGACCCGCACTACACCCGTACGCGTCTCGTCGTGATGGAAAACACCCACGGCGGGCGTGTGCTGCCGCTCGCCTACCTGCAGTCCGTGCGTGCGCTGGCGCGGGAGAACGGGCTGGCTACGCATCTCGATGGTGCCCGTCTGTTCAACGCAGCGGTGGCCGAGGCAGCCTTGCGGGGTAGCACCGCGTGGGACGCCGCCCGCGCCATCTGTGCCTGTTTCGATTCCGTGTCGGTGTGTCTCAGCAAGGGCCTTGGCGCGCCGGTCGGCTCGCTGCTGCTGGGGTCGGCCGAGTTCATTGCGGGTGCACTTCGGCACCGCAAGCTCCTCGGTGGCGGGATGCGGCAGGCGGGCTTCCTTGCGGCGGCGGGGCTGCACGCGCTGGATCATCACGTCGAGGGCCTCGCGGATGACCACGCGCTGGCGGGGCAACTGGGCGCTGCACTTGCGGTTT
>CAIXOY010000227.1 GCA_903921135.1 uncultured Gammaproteobacteria bacterium | reverse complement strand
GCCGCCGGCATTGCTTGCCGATATCGACACGCTGATGCGCTCACGTGCAGCGCGGGTCATGCAGGCGCTCGGTGACCGCCCCATCGGTATCGGCAGCCGAGCCGGCTTTCACGAACTGGAGCAGCGCTCGCCCGGGCGCTTTGACGTGCCTCTGTCCGAATCCGATCTGCAGCCGCTCTTCGGCCCGGCGGGCTCGCTGTCCGCGGATCTGCCGTGGATGGAGATGGTGCATGCGGTGCTCGGTGCGGACGCACGGCCGGCGTTCTGCGGCGTGGTGTTCTCGCGGCCCGGTTCGCCCGATCAGCAGTGGCATATCGACTCGCCGCACGAGGGGCCCGAGTTCCGGCCTGCGCACGCGCTGAATGTGATGCTGGCGCTCGCGGACATCCCGCTCGAGGCCGGCCCCACGCAGCTCGTTCCCGGCTCGCAGCGGCTCACCAACCACCACGCCCGCACATGGATCGACCACGACGATCTGGTCTATCAGACCTCCCGCGAGATCACGCCCGCGGACATCCTCGGCGATCCCGGTTACGAGGCGCCCCTGCCCGAGCCGATGGCCGCGGGAGAGGTGCTGTTCTTCGATGATCGGCTGCTGCATCGCGGTCTTGGCAACAGCAGCACTGCCGAGCGGTGGATCGCCTATTTCGCGTACCTGCGGCCGCGCCCGGGGCTCGAAGCCGTCGCTGATACGCACTTCGAAGCCACCCGCTCGATCTTCGCCTGAGGCGGTCGGGGGGCATGGCGCGTGGGAGCGGGCCATGCCCGCGACAGCTAGAGTCGGGGGCATGGCCCCCTCCTACGGGGAGGAGCGGCCTTCCACCAGGGAATAGACCGCCGGCACCACCACCAGCGTGAGCAGCGTGGAGCTCACCATGCCGCCGATCACCGCCACCGCGAGCGGGCCGTTGGTGTCGGAGCCCGCACCCAGCCCCACCGCCGCCGGCAGCATCGCCAGGATGATCGTGAGCGAGGTCATGATCACCGGCCGCATCCGCACCGGGCAGGCCGCCAGCAAAGCCGCATCCACCGCCTCGCCGCGCGCGCGCAGCTGGTTCGTGAGGTCGATCAGCAGGATCGAGTTCTTCGCCACCAGCCCCACCAGCAACACCAGCCCGATCATCGAGAAGGAGTTGATCGTGTGCCCGAACATCCAGAGCGCGAAGACGCCGCCCACGATCGCGAGCGGCTGCGCCAGCATCACGATCAGCGGCTGCACGAAGGAATTGAACTGGCTCGCGAGCACCATGTAGACCAGCACGATGGCCGTGACGAAGGTCATCAGCATGTAGCCCGCGGTTTTCTGGAATTCCTCTGCGCGCCCGGCGAGTTCCACGTGGTAGCCCGGTTTCATCATGCCCGCGGCAATCTCCAGCACCCGCGCGCCGGCCTCGGACTCGGCGCTCGTCGGAGCGGTGTAGAAATTCGCCGCGTACTGCAGGTCGTAGCGGGAGATGACGGCCGGCCCAACCACCGGGCGCAGCGTGGCCACGCTGTCCAGCCGGATCATCTCGCCGTTGTGCGTGCGCAGCCACACGCGGCCCAGATCCGAAGGGCTCGTGAGCTCGCCTTCTGCCGCCTTCAGGCGGATGTGGTAGCGCTCGCCGTCGCCGGGTTCGTCGTTGTAGTCGGCGATGTCCCAGCCACCGGCGAGCGTGCCGAGTGCCACCGCCACGTCGCGCCCCGAGAGTCCTGCCGCCGCGAGTTGTTCGCGGTCCACCACCAGTTCCAATTGCGGCAGCGCGAGTTGCAGATCCAGATCCAGCCCGCCCAGCGTGCCTTCCTGCACCAGCCGTGCGCGCAGCGCCTGCGCGAGCCGCGCCACCTCGTGGAGCTCCGGCCCCAGCAGCACGAAGTGCAGCGGTTCGCCGCGCATGCCGCCGATGGGGGAGGGCGGCGAGGGAAAGGCGAGCACGCCCGGAATGCCGGCGAAGGCCTGCTGCAGGCGTGTGATCACCTCGGCCTGGCTCGCCTCGCGCTCATGCCACGGGCGCAGGTGCACGATCATCGCCGCCTCGCTCACCTGGCTCGCCTCGCCCTGCCCGATGGTGCTGAAGTAGCCGTCGATCTCGGGTTGCTGCGCCAGCACCGACTCGATCTGCGAGAGGCGCTCCACTGTCTTGTCGATGGAGGAGCCGAGCGGCACCTTCACCGTCACCAGGAAGTAACCGTCGTCCTGCACCGGAAAAAACCCTTTGCCGATGTGGCCGAAGACCCAGCCGCTCGAGAGCACCACCAGCCCCGTCAGCACCACCACGGACCAGCGCATGCGCAGTGCCCGCGCGAGCAGGCGCGCGTATCCCGCCTCCATGCGCGCCAGAGCGGCGCCCAGCCGCCGCCCGAGCTGCCCTTCGCCCGCACCAGGTCGCAGGAAACGCGAGCAGAGCATGGGTGTGAGCGTGAGCGAGACCAGCAACGACGCGAGCACGCCCACCGTCACCACCACGGCGAAGGCCTTGAAGAGCCGCGCCACCATGCCTTCCATGAAGACCAGCGGTGCGAAGATCGACACCAGCGTGACGGACGCGGCGATCACGGCGAACACCACTTCCTGCGCACCTTCGAGCGTGGCCTGCAGGATGCCCGCGCCCCTTTCCTCGGCGTGGCGGTAGAT
>CAIXOY010000226.1 GCA_903921135.1 uncultured Gammaproteobacteria bacterium | reverse complement strand
GGTCACCACCTGCAGGTAGGTCGAGATCCCGGCCTTGTACTGGTTGAGCGAGTACTCCAGCGCCTGCTGGGATGCCTTCACCGCCTCGCCCTGCACCACGGCCTCTTCCTCCAGGATGCGCAACGCCGCCAGGTTGTCTTCCACCTCCTGGAAAGCCATCAGCACCACCTGCCGGTAGTTGGCCACGCTCGCGTCATACGCGGCGGCGACCTGGTCGGTGGCCGCCTGGCGCTTGCCGCCATCGAAGATCGTTTCCGCGAGGGCCGGCCCGATCGACCAGAACCGGCTGGGCAACGTGAACCACTGCGCTGCGGTCGCGGTCTGGAAACCATACGAGGCGTTAAGCGTCGCGCTCGGGAACCACGCAGCCTTCGCCACGCCGATCTGTGCATTGGCAGCGGCCACGCGGCGCTCTGCGGCCGCGATATCGGGGCGGCGCTCCAGCAAGTCCGCAGGCAGCCCCGCGGGCACGGGCGGTGGCACGGCGGCAAGCGGCTTGGCTTCCAACGAGAAATTCCCCGCGGCCTTGCCCAGCAGCACGGCAATCGCGTGCTCGAGCTGGGCGCGCTGCACGCCGAGGTCGAGCAACTGTGCCTGCGTTGATTTGAGCTGGGTCTGCGCCTGCGCCACATCCACGCGCGCCACCACCCCCATCTTGTAACGGTTGTTGGTGAGCTCCAGCGACTTGGCATAGGCCCCGACCGTATCGGCCAGCAACTTCTTCTGCACATCGACCGCGCGCAACTGGAAGTAGTTCTGGGCCAGCTGCGACTGGATCGACAGGCGCGCATTCTCGAGGTCGGCTGCGCTCGCCTGCGCGGAGGCCTCGCCCGCCTCGACCGAGCGCCGCACCTTGCCCCAGACATCCGCCTCCCACGATGCATTCAGCGGCATGGACCAGATCGTGCGCTTGGTCGTGGCCACCCCGACCACCGGTCCGGTGGTGCCCGAGGGCCGCGAGCGGGTCTCGGACAGGCCCGCGGTCACTGTCGGGTACCACGCGGCGCGCGCAGTGTCGGCCAGCGCCACCGACTGGCGGAACTGCGCCTCGGCGGCGGCCAGCGTCTGGTTGGAGACCTTGACCTGTTCGAGCAGGGCGTCCAGCTGCGGGTCCGCAAACCCCGCCCACCAATTGCCGCGGCTCACGTGGTCGCGGGGCTGGGCGGGCTGCCAGGCGAAGCCTTCCTTGTAGGCCGCCGGCACTTCGGTTGCAGGGCGTACATAGTCGGGCCCGACGGTGCAGCCCGAAGCTGCCAGTGCCACGACAACAAACGCGAGATCGGTTTTCTTCATGTTGCCTGTCCTCCGAGCGCCGCACGGCGCGCGCTCCACGGCCAGCGCCGTCCCGCCCACAGGCGGAACCGGTCGAGGTATAGGTAGACCACCGGCGTGGTGTAGAGCGTCAGCAGCTGGCTGAACACCAGCCCGCCGACAATCGCGATGCCCAGCGGGCGGCGCAATTCCGCGCCTTCCCCCAGCCCTACCGCGAGCGGGATCGCGCCGAGCAGCGCCGCCATGGTGGTCATCATGATCGGGCGGAAGCGCAGGACGCACGCCTTGTAGATCGCGGCCTCCGGGGTCAATCCCTCGTTGCGCTCAGCGTCGATCGCAAAGTCGATCATCATGATCGCGTTCTTCTTCACGATGCCGATCAGCAGGATCACGCCGATGAACGCGATGATGCTGAGCTCCGTCCCGAATGCCAGCAGCGCGAGCAGCGCCCCCACGCCAGCGGAGGGCAGCGTCGAGAGGATCGTGATGGGATGGACTACGCTCTCGTAGAGGATGCCGAGCACGATGTAGAGCGTGACTAGCGCGGCGAGGATCAACCAGGGCTGGTTCTGCAGCGAGGCCTGGAACGCGCGGGCCGTGCCCTGGAAGGTGCCATGCACGCTGGTCGGCACGCCGATCTCGTCGAGCGCCTGGCGCACGGAGGCAGTGGCGTCGGAAAGCGACACGCCTTCCGGCAGGTTGAACGAGATGGTGGACGCCGCGAACTGCCCCTGGTGGTTCACGCCCAGCGGGGTGCTCGTCGGCCCGTAGCTGCTGAACGCGGAGAGCGGCACCTGGACGCCGCCCGTGCCGCTCACGTGCACGTACTTGAGCACCTCGGGGCTCTGCCAGAACTCCGGCGCGGCCTCCATGACGACGCGGTACTGGTTGAGCGGGTTGTAGATGGTCGAGACGATGCGCTGGCCGAAGGCGTCGTTCAGCGTCGCGTCGATCATCCGCGTGGTGACGCCGAGGCGCGCCGCCGTGTCCCGGTCGATCACGAGCGAGGTCTGCTGGCCCTTATCCTCCTGGTCGGTGTTCACGTCGACGAGTTCAGGCAGCTGGGAGAGCGCGCGGCGCACGCGCGGCTCCCACAGCCGCAACTCCT
>CAIXOY010000225.1 GCA_903921135.1 uncultured Gammaproteobacteria bacterium | reverse complement strand
CGCCGCCTGCGAGGCGGATTCGGTATCGCCGTACAGGAGCGCAAGCGTGCTCTGCGAGGCGAGCGAAGAGACCAGCTGCATGCCCTCGTCCTGCAGGCGGCGCTGTACCGTTTCCCCGGATTGCTGGGAGATCACCAGACTCGAAGTGATCGCCAGCACCAGCACGCAGGCGGTGAAGCTCAGCCCGATCAGCTGTTGCAGGCTGAGCGAGCGGATCGCGAAACGTCTCTCTGCCATCTCCGTAACTCCGTGCAGCGGCGCCGGCCGCTAGCGACTCGGGAACACCATGTCGAAACGCTTGTCCCCGGCGTTCACGCCCAGGCCCAGGTGGTTCGCGGTGCGGATGTTGATTGCGGTGTCGAGTTGTTCCAGCACGTTCAGCCCGGCGCCGGGCGAGGGCGGGCCGGCGGCCAGCCTGCCGAGGGCCCGCCCCATTTCGGTGTTGTCCGGGAAGAGGGCGAAGAGCGCGCCCTTTGGCACATGGGCCACGTTGCTGGAAAACACGATGATGTTTCTGTCCCATGCCGTTCGCAGGATCATCTGCAGCACCGAACTCTCGGCGAGGAACGGTGAGCCCTGCGGCAGCCACAGGGCATCCGTTGCAGGATCCATCCGCCCCAGCAGGTCACGGTACGCGTTGGCGCCGTCACGCAGTGTGTCGCGGCGCACGGTTTCGAGAGCGAGGCCCTGTTTCTGCGCGGCGGCACTCGCCAGCTCGATCAGCCAGTCGTTGTTGTCCGAGCCGTGCACCACGCTCACCCGCTTTACCGTGGGGGCGAGTTCGGCGAGTTTGGCGAAGAGGCTTGCCGGCGCCGGCACCATCGATATGCCGCGTATGCCCGCTGGCACCTCCGACGGGCGCGCCAGAACGGCGCCCACCACCCGGTCTTGGGGCGTACCCAGGGCCTGCGCCGTGTCGAGGCCGTATTTGCCGAGCAAGAGCACACGGCCGGCCTTTGCCTCCCGGATGCGTGTCTCGACAGCGGTCGGGCTTTCGGAAGGGTCGACCTCCGCGACCTTGGCGCGCGCGCCGAGTTCGGCCTCGATTCCGCCCACGATCGCAACGAAAGCCGCCCGGTAGGGCTCGCGCACGCTGGGATAGATGACCGAGACGGGGACGTCGTCTCTGGCAGCAGCATGCAGTTCCGCCGCGCCCAGGCAGAGCACCAACACCCCCAAGGCCCTGCAGACCCGCCTCACGAGGGCCACCCTTCGGGAATCTCGCGTGCCGCGTGTCCGCGGTACTCGATGTCTTCGCACGACAGCGGCAGGAAGGCGCCAGCGGCCTCGGTGTTGGCTTCGGCGTAGCAGGCGTGCACGCCTGCGTTCACGGCGAGCGCATAGATCCGCTCGCCGTCTTCGATCTTGATGTCCCCATGGTCGAGCAGGAAGGCCGCCAGATAGCCGAGCATGTTCATGCCGGCATCGCCGCGGGCGCACAGGCGTGTGTCGATATCCGCAGCAAGCCGCAGGTAGGCTCCGTCCCTGAACCCGAGTTCGTGTCCCAGATCCCGCAGGGCGTCGACGCGATCATCGCCCTGCGCGATCGGGCGGCTGAAACCCGGAGCCCGCACTCTCCCCCCGGGGCGTGTGCAGCCGGCGATGAAGGTCTCGAGGCTTGCGCCCGCATCGAGCGCCGCCTGGGCGGACACGAGAAAATCATGTGCTGCGCGGGTGCTGCCGGGCCCATAGAGCGTGGACTCGCTCGCCATTACCCCCGCACTGATGCCGACAGTGGGCGGGATGCGCGACGAGCCCGCCAGCGCGCCGATCTGGTTGCACCAGATGCGCGGGTCGGGGAAGGCGAGGCAGAGAAAACTCGCTTCGATCCACTGCGCGAGCCGCGGGTCGGGCAGGCGCCCTGTCACCTCGAGGTACAACACGTCGAAGAAGCCGTGGCTGCCGACGAGATCGCCGAGCAGCGAGTGACCGTGCACGCTGATGCCGCGCCCGATCCGCCAGCCGCCCTTGCGGGTCCGGATGCGGTTGCGGCGGCTGTCCCAGAAGGCGGTGTCGTTCATGCAACACCGCCCGCTGGAGCATCGAGGTACTCGTATCGCTCCTCCGGTACGAAGGGCATCGCGGTGATGCCCCGCCCGGCCGTCTCCAGTGCGTGCGCGAGCAGGCCGGGCAGGCTTGCAAGCTGGAAGAGCAGACCTGTGGCACGGGGCGCGAACCCCAATTCCAGCAGGCAGGCCGCAGCCAGCCCCGGTT
>CAIXOY010000224.1 GCA_903921135.1 uncultured Gammaproteobacteria bacterium | reverse complement strand
TCGCGGACCGAGAAGCGCTCCGGATCCGGGAAACCTGCCCCCGGTTCCGTGGCGTCCATCAGGATTTGCCCAGCGCCTGCTGGTAGGCGCGTATCGCGGCGGCCATGCCCATCTCGAGGCAATCCACGGTGAAGGCGTGGCCTATCGACACTTCCAGCAGTCCGGGAAGGTCGCGGAAGGCGGGCAGGTTGAGCAGGTTCAGGTCGTGTCCGGCGTTCAAGCCCAAGCCGGCTTCCTGCGCGGCGAGGGCGGTGTCCAGCCAGGGGCCGATGACGTCGGCAGGCGCGCGGCCACGCGCGATCTCCGCGGCGTAGGGGCCCGTGTACAGTTCCACCCGGTCTGCGCCGAGTTCGGCCGCCAGACGCATCTGTGCGGGCTCGGGGTCCATGAACAGGCTGACGCGGCAGCCCAGTTGGTGCATCCGGGCTACCAGCGGCTCCAGCCGTCCCGCGTCGCGCCGGAGGTCGAAGCCATGGTCGGAGGTGAGTTGCCCGTCACCGTCCGGAACCAGTGTGCACTGCGCGGGGCGAACGGCTGCGACGAGTTCCATGAATCCCGGGTAGTCGCCGACATCGGCCCTGTTGCTCCGCGCGGCACCGGCGAAGGGGTTGCCCTCGACGTTCAGTTCCACGGCCAGTGCCGCGGCGAGCGCGGGTACGTCGCTCGCGCGGATGTGGCGCTGGTCCGGGCGAGGGTGCACGGTGATGCCGTCGGCCCCGGCCGCCACGATGCGCTCCGCGTGCAGGACGAGATCCGGGTAATTGCCCGGTCGTGAATTGCGGATCAGGGCAATCTTGTTGATGTTTATCGAGAGCGCGACGCTCATTTCGCCCGCTCGATGGACTCGATGGTGATCGGGCTCTTCGGTACGTCGTCCATGCCGCCCGTGGTCTGGGTGAGAACCAGCGAGATGCCGTCCACCACGTCCATGCCCTCCACCACGCGTCCGAAAACGGTGTAGCCGGGCTTGCGCGTCACATAGTCGAAATCGAGGCGCAGGTTGGCGCGGACGTTGACGAAGAATTGTGCCGTCGCGCTGTCAGGATCCTCGGTGCGTGCCATCGCCAGCGTGCCGCGCTCGTTGTGCAGATGGTTCCGGGACTCGTTCTCCACCGGGCTTCCCACGGGCTTTTCCTGCATCTCCCGCGTGAAACCGCCGCCCTGGATCATGAAGTTGCTGATCACGCGGTGGAAGATCGTGCCGCTGTAGAAGCCGCTGTCCACGTAGGAGAGGAAGTTCGCCACCGTTTTCGGCGATTCCTCGGGGAACAGTTCCACGTGGATGTCGCCGGCGCTGGTGCGGATCACCACCTGTGGGCGTGGCTCCGCCGCAATGGCCAGGGCGCCCTGGAGTGCCGCGAGGACGAGGACTGCTACCCGTACGAACTTCATGATCCTTGCTCCGTTGTGTGAGTGGCGCGAAGTGGCTGTCTGATCAGGCCCATTCCGAGTACCGGCGACGCCGCGACAGGATTCGTGGCAGCAGGAGAGTGAGCAGCCCGCCGACGCCCGTCGCCCATACCCCGTTGATGAACCACTTCTGCCAGGAGTCGTCCGTCAGCCTGCGGTTCTCGGCCTGCAGTACGTCGATACGGCTCTTGAGCGACTGGACTTCCTCGGCCAGGTCCCGGTTCGCCGTATCGAGTTCGCCGGCCCGACTCCAGATCTGTTTGCCCTCGGCGAGTTCGGCCTGCAGTTTGTCCCGCTCCGAGGTGACGCTCTGGAGCTGGCCGCTCAGTTGCTCGATCGCCTGGGTAAGCGTGACAGTGCCGTCCTCGGGTTGGCCCATCAGGCGCAGGGCGTTCAGCACCTGGAAGCGGGCGCCGGGTTCGCGCTTGAGATAGCGGGTCTGTATCCAGCCGTCCACGCCTTCCCGGGTGCGCACCTGGCTCCAGCCGGTGCCCGTGTCACCCTGGATGAGCGTTACCGCGCTGCCGGAGGGCAGCCCCTTGTGGACCGGGCTGCTGCCAGCAGCGGCCTCACTGCGCAAGGGAACCAGCGCCGTGTCTTCGATGTAGCGTTGCTGCTGTGCCATCGCGGGCAGTGCCAGCATCACGAGCAGGGCCAGGGCGGCGAGCTTGGTCGGATTCATCGCGTTTTCTCGTGAGGTTTCTGCGATTTCAGCAGCAACACATGAATCTAGTTACAGTTTTCTGCCTGTCAAATGAGCGAGTCGTGCTCAGGGCAGGACTTTCCTCAGGGGCTTCACACTCACCGAGGCATAGACGCCGGCGGCGACGTAGGGGTCTGTAGCGGCCCACTCCCTGGCGGCCTCCAGGCTGTCGAAGCAGGCCACGATCAGGCTGCCGGTGAAGCCAGCGTCCCCCGGGTCCTCGCAATCGAGCGCGGGGTGTGGCCCGGCGAGCAGCAGTCTCCCCTCTGTGCGCAGGGCCTGCAGGCGCTCCAGATGGGCTGGGCGCGCCGAGCGCCTGGCGGCGAGCGTGTCGGGGGCATCCTCGGCAATGATGGCGTAACAGAGCATGAAATCCTCAGTCCTTGTCCGGGCCGGTACTGTCCGGCGTCTCCCGCAGGTAGGGCGCCAGCAAGGCGACGGTCACCAGGGTGATGAGAAGGGTGAAGCCGATCGAGGAGTAGAGCTTGTAGCTCACCCACGTGGCCTCGCTGAAGCGGTAGGCCACGAAAAGGTTCAGGGCGCCGACCACCAGGAAATAGAGCGTCCACAGACGATCGAGCTTCAGCCAGCCCTCGGGGGGCAGTTGCAACTGGCTGCCCATCGCCTTTTCCAGAGCGCTGCGGCCCGTCCACCAACGGGTGCCGGCGAAGGCCGCGGCCAGCGCCCAATTGAAGATGGTGGGCTTCCACTGGATGAACACCTGGTTGTGGAAGAGCAAGGTGGCGCCTCCGAAGGCCATCACCACGCCGGCGAGGATCAGCAGCCGTTTCTCGAGGTGGCCACTCAGGAGCCGGGTGAGCACCACCTGCAGCGCGGTTGCCGCCATCAATACGGCCGTGGCCGAATAAATGCCGTCGAACCGGTATTCGATGCCCCAGAGGGCCAGAACGGTGCCGTCCATCCGGTAGGCGAGGAAGAACAGGACGACGGGGATCAGTTCGGCTATTTGCTGCATCGTGGGGTGTTCATGCTCGGGGTGGGGCGCATTTGTGCGCCCTCGGCGCGCGACCGCACGGGCCGCGCAGCCGCTATTCTAGCCAGCGATCCCTCCCACCATGGGTTTTTTTGGTTGCGCGTAGACCTGCATTGCCACAGCAACGCATCCGATGGCGAGTTGGCGCCTGCCGACCTGCTCGGGCTGCTTGCCGCTGACGGTGTGGAACTCGCCGCCATCACCGACCACGATACCTTCGACGGTTGGGCAAGCCTCTCGCCCGAGGCCAAGTCGGCATCCGGCTGCCGGCTGTTGCCGGGCATCGAGTTCAGTTCCTGCTACCAGAACCGCGAGTGCCATGTCGTTGGCTTGGGCTTCGATCCTGGCCATCCCGGCATCCTTGCGGCGGTGGATTCGCAGAACCGTCGGCGCCACGAGCGCGCCCGCCAGCTCGCGGCCCGACTTGAGTGGTTGGGTATTCCTGGAGCGCTGGACGCCGCACTGCTGCATGCCGGAGGCGCCGCGCCTGGCCGCCCTCACTTCGCACGATTCCTCGTCGAGAGCGGGCGTGTACGTGATGCCGAAGAGGCCTTCGATCGCTATCTGGGGGAGGGCAAGCCCGCTGCCTGCCCCGTCGTCTGGCCGCATCTGGAAGAGGTCGCGGGCTGGATACGTTCCGCCGGTGGTGTCGCGGTGCTGGCCCATCCGCTGGTTTACAGTTTCGCCCGCACCCGCAGCAAGCTCCGCTCGCTGATCGCCACGTTCCGGGAGTGCGGTGGCGGTGCGGTCGAAGTGGCCATGGCGGGCGCTTCGCCCGAGCGCGTGGCGCAGTTGGGCAAGCTGGTCGCCGCCTCAGGCCTGCGTGCCTCTGCAGGCAGCGACTTCCATGCGATGGCCCAGCACTGGCGCCGCCCATGCCGCGTGCCGGCACTGCCCGCCGGCCTTGAACCCGTCTGGACCGAGTGGACCTGATGCACTACCTCGAGATCCATCCCCGCGACCCGCAGCCCCGCCTTATTCGGCAGGCGGTTGAACGGATCCGCGAAGGTGCGGTGATCATCTATCCCACGGATTCGGCCTATGCGCTTGGTTGCCACATCGGCGACAAGTCCGCGCTCGAGCGCATCCGGGCCATCCGCAAGCTCGATGATCGACACAACTTCACCCTGATGTGCCGGGACCTCTCCGAGCTATCCACCTACGCGGTGGTCGACAACGCGAGCTACCGCCTGCTGCGTGCCCATACACCGGGCCCCTACACCTTCATTCTCAAGGCCACAGGGGAGGTGCCCCGCCGGCTGCTTCATGCCAAGCGCAAGACCATCGGCCTGCGCGTGCCCGACAACCGGGTGGCCCTCGCGTTGCTCGAGGAGTTGGGCGAGCCGATCATGAGCGCCACCCTGATCATGCCCGGCGAGGATCTGCCGCTGGCAGACACCGACGAGATGCGAGAGCGGCTGGGTCGGGTGGTGGACCTGCTCGTGGACGGTGGCGGCTGTGGACTCGAGCCCACCACGATCGTCGACCTCTCAGGGGGCGCGCCGGAGCTGTTGCGGCAGGGCAAAGGGCATAGCGCGGCGTTCGAGTAGCCGGCCTGCAGTCATTCCTCTTCTTCGCGCCCCGGCGCGAGGCGGTGGGCGCCCCGGGAGTGCGTCGTTATAATCCCCGTCCCCTTTGCGGATCCGGCCACGGCCTGCTCCGCCCCGCATGGAGCCAGCATGAGCCAGATCCCCGATCCCGCAGCAGTCGAGCCGGCGGTCCTCGCCGAGCCGGCAGAGGCGGCGCCGCGGGTCGAGGCCATTGGCGAGCAGCAGGAGCTTCCCCTTGCCTTCGTGCACGGCAAGCCGCTCACCGTCCTCCCCCGGGATCTCTACATTCCCCCGGACGCCCTCGAGGTTTTCCTCGAGGCCTTCGAGGGACCGCTCGACCTGCTGCTGTACCTGATCCGCCGCCAGAACCTCGACATCCTCGAGATCAACGTCGCGCAGATCACCGAGCAGTACATGCACTACGTCGAACTGATGGGCGCCATGCAGTTTGAACTGGCGGCGGAATATCTCGTGATGGCCGCGATGCTCGCCGAGATCAAGTCGCGCATGCTGCTGCCGCGCCCGGAGGTCAGCAACGACGACGAAAACGACCCGCGCGCGGACCTCATCCGCCGCCTGCAGGAGTACGAGCAGTTCAAGCAGGCAGCGGAAGACATCGATTCGCTGCCGCGGCTCGACCGGGACATCTTCCCCGCCGCCGCCGAGCCCCCGGAACTGAAACATACCCGTCCCCAGCCCACCGTGGACTTGCGGGAACTGCTGCTGGTTTTCTCCGATGTGATGCGCCGCGCGGCCATGACGGTGAGCCACCACGTGCAGTTCGAGAAGCTCTCGACGCGCGAGCGCATGACCCAGATCCTCGAGCGGCTGCAGCAGGGGCAGTTCCTGCCCTTCGTGACGCTGTTCGATGTGAGCGAAGGGCGCATGGGGGTGGTGGTGAGCTTCCTTGCGGTGATGGAGCTCATCAAGGAATCGCTGATAGAGATAGTCCAGTCGGAGCCTTTCGGCCCGATCCATGTCAAGGCGCGGGGACAGGATGCAACTGAAATCGATTCTTGAGGGCGCGCTACTCGCGGCGGGCAAGCCGCTCACGCTGGAACAGTTGGGCGCTCTGTTCGAGGAGAACTCGCGTCCGGAGCCGGCGGAGTTGCGGGAGGCGCTCGAGGAGCTCCGTGCCGATTGCACAGAGCGCGGCGTCGAGCTCACCGAGGTCGCAACCGGTTTCCGCCTGCAGGTGCGGCGTGAACTCGCGCCGTGGATCGCGCGACTTTCCGAGGACAAGCCTCCGCGCTATTCGCGGGCGCTGCTCGAAACCTTAGCCATCATTGCCTACCGCCAGCCGATCACGCGCGCCGACATCGAGGAAGTGCGCGGTGTTGCCGTCAACCCCGCGATCATCCGGACGCTGCAGGAGCGCGAGTGGGTGCGGGTGGTGGGACACCGCGACGTGCCCGGTCGGCCGGAACTCCTCGCCACCACGCGGCAGTTCCTCGATCACTTCAGCCTGAAGAGCCTCGAGGACCTCCCTGCGCTGTCGGAGATCAAGGATTTCGAGCAATTGAACCCCGAGGTGCCTCTGGCCATCGAGGACCCGGCATCCGAGGTGCCAGCGGCCCCGGAACAGCAGGCCGAACTTGCGTTGACGGAGCCGCTTCCCTTGCCGCAGGAGCATCCGTTGCCCGAGGAGTTGCCACCTGTGGATGACCCCGATGCAGTGTTTGTCGCAGACGGCTCGGCCTCGGCGGCAGAGGCTGATATGGATGTCGATGATATCGATACCGATGAGGGCCAGGACCCTTACCCGGCATGAACCAGACCGGAGAAAGATTGCAGAAGCTGCTTGCAGCGGCGGGCCTCGGCTCGCGCCGGGAGATCGAGGGCTGGATAAGTGCCGGGCGTGTCGCGGTGAACGGCAAACCCGTCGAACTCGGGCAGCGTGTCGACTCCCTGGAGGGGATTACCATCGACGGCAAGCCGCTGCGGCGCACCACGTCCGCGCCGGCGCTGCCGAGAGTCGTCGTCTACAACAAGCCCGAGGGCGAGATCTGCAGCCGCAAGGACCCCGAGGGGCGCCCGTCGGTGTTCGAGCAACTGCCGCGTCTGCGCGATGGCCGCTGGGTGCTGGTCGGTCGCCTCGACCTGAACACGGCCGGCTTGCTGCTGGCCACCGACCACGGCGAACTGGCCAATCGCCTGATGCACCCGGGCTACGGCATCGAGCGCGAATATCTGGTGCGCGTGAATGGCGAGGTGGACGAGGCGATGCTCGCCCGCTTGCGCAAAGGCGTGCAACTCGACGATGGCATGGCGGCCTTCGACGCCATCGCCGAGCGTGGCGGCAGTGGCCGTAACCGCTGGTTTTCGGTGGTGCTGCGCGAAGGGCGCAACAGGGAAGTCCGGCGCCTCTGGGAGGCCGAGGGCTGTACCGTCAGCCGGTTGAAGCGCGTGCGCTTCGGGCCGGTGTTCCTCGGGCCGCGCGATCTGCGCGGGTCCTGGCGGGATCTGGACGAGGCGGGGATCAGGCAGTTGTTCGCTCTGGTAGACCTCGCGATGCCTGCGCCTGCGACCGAGGCCAAACCGGTCTCTGATGGTCCGGCCGGCAGGAAACGTTCAACTCGGGCGGGAGCCGGGGCCGGGCGCCCCAGGAGCGGCCCGCGCCGGGCTCAGTGAGTGGCGGCAACGCTGCGGTTGCGGCCCTCTTCCTTGGCGCGATAGAGCGCCCTATCGGCACGGTTGAAGAGGTGCTCCTGTGTCTCGGCCGCATCGAAACCGGCCACGCCCAGGCTCACCGTGATTTTCCGTCCCGGATCTGACGCCGGTCTGCAACGGGCCGCGATCCGCCGGCGGATACGTTCGGCAATCTCCATGCCCTTCACAAGTCCCGTCTGTCCCAACAGGACCACGAACTCCTCACCGCCGAAGCGGAATGCCTGATCGTAGGGGCGCAGGCAGCCGGCAAGTTCCGCTGCAACCGCACGTATCACGCCATCGCCCGCGCTGTGGCCCAGCGTATCGTTCACGGTTTTGAAGTGATCGATGTCGACCACCAGCATCGTGAAGGGCAGTCCGAAGCGTTGCGCCCGCGCCGCTTCCGTCGCAAGCGCCTGCTCCAGTGCCGAGCGGTTGCCGAGGCCCGAGAGGGTGTCACGTCGCGCGAGGCTCATCGCGCGGTGGTAGGCGAGGGCGTTGCGAAGCGGCGATACCAGCGGTGCCAGAATCGTTTGTGCCTGCGTTGCCATGTCACTGAAGGCAAAGAGCTCGACCGTGCCGAGCGTCTCGCCGCCCTGCCGTAATGCTGTTGAAGACGCGCGACGCGTGATGCGCCCGGCGACAAAGGATTCTCCCGAATCTGCAAGCGTGTAGCGGATGCCGCAGAGTGGCAGCCAGGTACACATCGCCATCAGGAAGTGCTCTATCAGCGTTTGCAGTTCGAGGTGCTGGTGCAAGCGATTCAGCAACTGCAACTCGGCGAGGTCGGTCTCGGGGAGGGGTTCGACGTGCGGCAGAGGGGTGCCGGCATACTTCGGGTGGGGAAAGGGGATGATGTCCGCGCTGGCCATGGGATCCTGCCTGTACTCGACTCGCGAGCGTGAAGCGATATCCGTGCCAGCACTCCCCGGAAGGGGGCAGGTCCTTGAAACAACTGAGATTGTTCGCGCTCGACGCAGCCCGGGAGTTACGGCTTGCGGCAGGAAGTTGACGCGGCTCGCCGCACTTGCCGCCTGCGGCAGGACTCAGCCGCCCTGCGCGTCCAGCGAGCGTCCGTTGACGCCCAGGCTGTCGTCGCCCATCAGATACAGGTAGGCCGCCATGATGCCCTCCGGGTCGGGGTTCCGGGTCGGGACTTCCGCCGGGTAGGCGGCCCGGCGCATGGCGGTGTTGGTGGCGCCGGGGTTGATGCAGTTCACACGCACCTGGCTGGTGCTGCCCAGTTCGTCCGCGAACACCTGGCACAGGCCCTCGGTCGCGAACTTCGATACGGCGTATGCGCCCCAGAAAGCCTTGCCCCTGCGCCCCACGCCCGAACTGGTGAACACCACGGATGCCGCAGGTGCCTCCCTGAGCGCGGGCAGCAACGCTTTGGTAAGCATGAACCCGGCCTCGACGTTCACCGTCATGAGTTCCCTCCAGTCTTTGAGGGGGTACTGGTCGAGCGGCTTGCGGGGGCCGAGCAGTGCTGCGTTGTGCAGAAGGCCGTGCAGGCAGCCGAGTTCGTCCTCGATTTGCCCGGCGAGTACGCTGTAGTGCTCCTCGGTGGCTGATCCCAGGTCCAGGACCTGGATGATGGGTTCCGGCGCATGGCTGGCCACGATCGCGTCATAGACCGCATCCAGATTCTGCTGCTTGCGCCCGAGCAGGATCACCGTCGCTCCGTGCGCCGCAAAGCAGAGAGCGGCTGCCCGCCCGATGCCCTCGCCCGCGCCGGTCACCAGCACGTTCCGCCCTGCCAGCAGATGTGCCGGGGCGCGATAGCGGTGGGGGTCGGTCGTCATCTTTTACTCCGGTTGCGTTGGTCAGTTGAGCAGGATGTCTTGCAGTTCCGGGACGCTTCGCGCGATCTGGTTGGCTTCCCAGACATCTGCCGACTCCCCCTCCGCGAGGTAGCCCCAGGCCGCGGCGATGGTGTGCATCCCGGCGCGCCGCCCGGCCTCGATATCCCGCGCGTGATCGCCCACGTAGACGCTGGCACCCGGCGAGCAGCCGATCAGCCGGCAGGCGAGCAACAGGGGCTCCGGGTCGGGCTTGGTGCGGCTCACGTGGTCGGGGCAGACCAGAACGGCGGCGGCGGGGTCGAAGCCCATCGCTGCCATCAGGGGCTCGGCCAGATAGTGAGGCTTGTTGGTCACTACCCCCCAGGCGATGCCGCGGGCTCCGAGGTGCCCGAGCAGCGCACGGATACCGTCGAAGGGGGTGGTCTCGATGGCCAATCCCGCCTCGTAGAGCGACAGCAGGCGTGAGCGCAGTGGTGCGAAACCGGGCTCCCCGTCCTTCACCGCGAAGGCAAGCTCCACCAGTGCCCGCGCACCGTGGGATACGGTGGCACGGATCCGATCGTAGGGCAGGGCAGGCATGTCACGCTCGGCCAGCATGTGGTTCAGCACCCGGGCGAAGTCGGGTGCTGTGTCGAGCAGCGTGCCGTCCAGGTCGAACAACACCGCCTCGAGGGGCTCGCTGCTCACGGCACCCGCCGTGCGTGCACCAGGTAATTCACAGCGACATCGTCGTTCAGGCTGAAATGCTGCGTCACGGGGTTGTACTGCATTCCCTTGATCTCCTCGGTTCGCAGCCCTGCCTGCCTCATCCAGCCAGACAGTTCGGCCGGGCGGATGAACTTGGCGTAATCGTGCGTGCCTTTCGGCAGCAACCGGAGCACGTGCTCTGCGCCCACGATCGCGAAGAGCCAGCTCTTGGGGTTGCGGTTGATGGTCGCGAAGTACACATCCCCGCCCGGGCGGACCAGCGTCGCGCAGTTGGCCACCAGTGCGGCCGGGTCGGGCACATGCTCGAGCACCTCGAGGCACGTCACCACATCGAAGCTGCCGGGCTCTTGCTCTGCCAGTGATTCCGCGGCAGTGAAGCGGTAATCGATGTCCAGCCCGGATTCGAGCAGGTGCAGGCGCGCCACCGCGAGTGGTGCCTCGCCCAGGTCGATGCCGGTGACCTGCGCACCCCGGGCGGCCAGGCCCTCACTCAGGATGCCGCCCCCGCAACCCACGTCCAGGATGCGTTTGCCCGCTACCGGGGAGCGGGCGTCGATGAAATTGGCGCGCAGCGGATTCATCCGGTGAAGCGGCCTGAACTCGCCGTTCGGATCCCACCATCGGCTGGCGAGTGCTTCGAATTTGGCGATCTCTGCCGGATCGACGTTGCCTGCCATCAGTGTGCTCCCCGTGTCGAACCGTGAATACGTGCCCGCCAGTCGCGTGCAGCCGCCAAAAGCGAGGATTCGTCCTGCTGCAACAACTGACCCTCCTCGACCAGCAGCCGCCCCTCTACCCAGTTGTGCGTGACCGCGTGGGCTCCTGCCGTGTAGACCAGCGCCGAATGGACGTCGTACACGGGCTGGCAGCCGAGGCGGTCGAGGTCAACCGCGATCATGTCGGCATCCTTGCCGGGCAGCAGGCTGCCGATGCGATCCCCGAGGCCGAGCGCCTCCGCCCCTGCCAGGGTCGCGAGCCGCAGCGCGGCGTGTGCGGAGAGCGCGGTCGGGTCGCCGCTGCCGCCCTTGGCAACCAGCGCGGCGAGCCGCGCCTCGGCGAACAT
Organism: uncultured Gammaproteobacteria bacterium; assembly: GCA_903921135.1. Classification (GTDB taxonomy): domain Bacteria; phylum Pseudomonadota; class Gammaproteobacteria; order Pseudomonadales; family UBA5518; genus UBA5518. The sequence continues at coordinate 1,586 of CAIXOY010000224.1, read as the reverse complement.
GTCGAGGGTGTTGTTACTGGCCGCACCGTCGGTGCCGATGCAGACGTTCACGCCTGCCGCCAGCAGATCCCGTGTGGGGCAGAAACCCGAGGCGAGTTTCAGGTTGGAACTCGGGCAGTGCACCACGCTCGCGCGCTCGCGCAGCAGCAGTTCCCTGTCGGCGGGGGAGATCTGGGTCATGTGGACGGCCTGCAGCCGCGGTGACAACAGCCCCAGCCGTTCCAGGCGCTGGATCGGCCGCAGCCCGTGAGCCGAGATGGAGTCTGCTACCTCACCCGCGGTCTCGTGCAGGTGTATCTGCACGGGGGAGTCGAGTTCGGCCGCCAGCACTGCGACCCGGGCCAGTGTGGCATCCGAGTTCGTGTAGGGCGCGTGTGGCCCGAAGGCGAAACCAAGGCGCGGGTTCGACTTGAAGCGATCGCGCACCTGGAGGCCCTTGGAGAGGTACTCGTCGGCGGTTCGCGCCCAGGCGGTGGGGTGTTCGAGGATCGGAAAGGCGATCTGGGCGCGGATGCCCGTCTCGATGACCGCCTCCGCCGCCACGTCGGGGAAGAAATACATGTCGCTGAAGCAGGTGGTGCCGGAGCGCAACATCTCGGCTATCGCGAGGCGGGTGCCGGTGCGCACGAAGTCCTCGCCCACGAAGCGTCCTTCGGCAGGCCAGATCCAGTCCTGCAGCCACTCCATCAGGGCGTGGTCATCGGCCAAACCGCGCAGCAGGGTCATGGCCGCGTGGCAGTGAGCATTGACCAGGCCCGGCATCAGGAGGTGCCTGCCCAGCCTGCGCTCGACCGGTGCCTGCCAGAGGCGCGCTGCCTCGGCCGACCGGGCAATGCCCAGGATCCGGCCGTCCCGGATCGCGAGAGCGTGGTCCTCGAGGACGGCGTCGGCAGGCTCCACCGGCAGCAGCCAGCGGGCGTGGATGATCTCGTCTGCGTGCTCCAAAGGGGCCTCCGAGGACCTGTACGGGCGGGTGCCGGGAACGGCGCGGGAGTATAGCCGCAGCCGGGGCGGTTCCGGCCCCGTCCAGCCTGCCGTCGGGCAGGGGGCCTGTGCTACCATGCCGCTCTTTTTCGGGGACGCCGGAAGGCAGGGCCCGCCACGCTGGCGGGGCTGTCGTCCAGATCCTCTCCCTTGCCAAGAGTCCGGGTGTTTATGGCCGAAACCGCGAAGGAAATCGTCTCCGTCAGCATCGAGGCCGAGATCAGGCAGTCCTACCTCGACTACGCCATGAGCGTGATCGTGGGTCGGGCCCTCCCCGATGTCCGCGATGGTCTGAAACCCGTGCACCGCCGCGTGCTCTTCGCCATGAGCGAACTGGGCAACGACTGGAACAAGGCCTACAAGAAGTCCGCTCGCATCGTGGGCGACGTCATCGGCAAGTACCACCCCCACGGGGACTCGGCCGTATACGACACGATCGTGCGGATGGCCCAGCCTTTCTCGATGCGCTACGTGCTTGTCGACGGTCAGGGCAACTTCGGCTCTGTGGACGGGGACTCCGCCGCGGCGATGCGCTACACCGAGATCCGCATGAAGCGGATCGCCCACGATCTGATGGCCGACCTCGACAAGGAAACCGTCGA
>CAIXOY010000223.1 GCA_903921135.1 uncultured Gammaproteobacteria bacterium | reverse complement strand
CATGCGGCTGCAGCCTGTGGCCGGCGCGGAATCGGTGCGCTGGTCGCTGGCGATGGTGGCCGTGGTGCCCGTGCTGGCCGCGATCGCCTTCGCGCGACTTGCGCGGTGGATGCCATCAGCCGTTTGCGTGAGGCCGGCCGAAGAGACCTCGTGACATACTCGCTCCGGCATCACATGGAGCCCGCTCACCGTTCCACGCACGCCGGCCCGGACACAAGGAGCCTGCCATGAGTTTCGCCACACACGCCCTCCCCGGCGACATCGGCATCGCGATCACCGGCCTTTCCGCCGCATCCCTGCAAGACCCTGCCACTGCGGCCGCACTGCGCGAGGCGTGGATCGCGCACGGCATCGTGCTCTTCCGCCGCATGGCGGATTCCCCCGAGGCGCTGCTCGCGTTGAGCCGTTGCTTCGGCGAACTGGAAGTGCACCCCATCCCGCGCTTCCGGCTCGAGGGCTATCCCGAACTCATCCTGCTCACCAACAAAAACGGCCCCACCGGCCCGATCTACGACTTCGACGGCGCGCATATCCACGGGCGCATCCCGTGGCACACGGATCTCGCCTTCGCCACCACGCCGAACGCAGGTGCGCTGCTGCGGATGGTGCAGCGCACCGCCCACGGCGGGCAGACGGGCTGGATCGACACCGCGCGCGCGTGGGACGAACTCGATGCCACCACGCAGGCACGCATCGCAGCGCTCGAGGCCGTGTATCACTTCCTCCCGGATCTGGACGATATGCGCTTCAACAACCCGGGCGGCACGAGGCTCACGCCGAGGAAAGACGAGTACCCGCACTTCCCGCCCGTGGCGCACCCGCTGGTGTGGACGCACCCCGAGACCGGCCGCAAGGTGCTGAATCTCAGCACGCTGAACATCCGCGGCATCGTGGGCATGCCGGAGGACGAGAGCGACGCGTTGATACGCGAACTGCTCGCGCACACGCTGCAGCCGCGCTTCCAGTACATCCACGAGTGGGAGAACGACGACGTGATGCTCTGGGACAACCGCCGCACCATGCACTGCGCCTTCGGGCATCCCGTCGACGAGGTACGCATCGTGCAGCGCAGTACGCTGCGCGGCAGCGTGGCGATGGGCCGGGTGCTCGGCGAGCACGAGGCACTCGCCTCGTGAGCGGCTTCGATCTGGTCATCCGTGGCGGCACGCTGATCGACGGCTCCGGTGCCGAGGCACGCAACGCCGACATAGGCATCCGCGGCAGCACCATCGCGGAGGTCGGGGAAAGGCTCCCGAGCGGTCGTGAAGAGATCGACGCCAGCGGCCTGCTCGTCACGCCCGGCTTCGTCGACATCCACACGCACTACGATGGCCAGGTGACGTGGGAGAACCGCCTCGTGCCCTCGTCATCGCACGGCGTGACCACCGCGCTGATGGGCAATTGCGGCGTGGGCTTCGCGCCCTGTTTGCCCGAGCACCGGGAAGCGCTGATCCGGCTGATGGAAGGCGTGGAGGACATCCCCTACCCCGTGCTTGCGCGCGGGCTGCCGTGGACCTGGGAGAGCTTCCCGCAATACCTCGATCTGCTCGCCTCACGCGAGTACGACATGGACATCGCCTGCTACATGCCGCACGCACCGCTGCGCGTGCACGTGATGGGGCAGCGCGGCGCGGACCGCGAGCCTGCCACAGCGGAAGACATCGCGCGCATGAGCGCGCTGCTCGCCGAGGCACTCGACGCCGGCGCCATGGGCATCGCCACCTCGCGCACCATCTTCCACCGCTCCAGCGACGGGCAGCCGGTGCCCACGCTGGATGCGCGTGACGACGAACTCCTCGCGCTCGCGCAGACACTGCACGACAAGGGCAAGGGCGTGTTCCAGATCGTCGAGGACCTGCATCTGCCAGGAGCAGGCCTGGGGCATATGCGCCGCATCGCCGAAACCGCCGGGCGCACGCTTACCTTCTCGATCGGCACAGGCAACACCGCGCCCTACCACTGGCCGCGCCTGCTGCAGGAACTGCGCGAGGCGAACGCCGCCGGCGTCAGCATGAAAGCCCAACTCCTGCCGCGCGCCATCGGCATGATGCTGGGCCACGAACTCACCCTGAACCCGTTCTACTCCACGCCCACTTACGTGAAGCTCGCCGCGCTGCCGCTGGAGGAGCGCGTGCGGGAGCTGCGCCGCCCGGAGATCCGCGAACGCATCCTGTCCGAACCGCCCGAGGCGGATCCTGCGCTGGTGCTGGGGCGCATGGTGCGCGGCTTCGCGCACATGTTCGTGCTGGGCGATCCGCCCGACTACGAGCAAGCCCCCGAGCGCAGCATCGCCGCGCGTGCGCAGGCACTCGGCATCAGCCCGGAGGCGCTCGCCTACGAGCTGATGCTGGAGAACGACGGCACGGGCAAGCTCTATCTCGCCATGGCGAATTTCGCCGACGGCAAACTCGATGCACTGGGTGAGATGCTCCACCACCCCGACGTGGTACCGGGTCTGGGCGACGGCGGCGCGCACTGCGCCACGATCTGCGACGGCAGCTACTCCACGTTCACGCTGATGCACTGGGCGCGCGACCGCGCCACGGGGCGCTTACCGCTGCCGCAACTGGTGCACGGCCTTTCCCGCGCCACCGCGCTCACGGTGGGGCTCACGGACCGCGGGCTCGTGGCGCCCGGCTTCAAGGCAGATCTGAACCTGATCGACTTCGACCGGCTGGCGCTGTGCCCACCCGAGATCTGCCACGACCTCCCGGGCGGCGGGCACCGGCTGGTGCAACGCGCGAAGGGTTACGCGGCCACAATTGTGAGCGGGCGCGTGACCTACCGCGAGGGTGCACACACCGGCGTGCTGCCGGGGAGGTTGGTGCGGGCCTGAGACGTCAATCTCGACGCGGCGCTGACGCTATCGCCACATCCTGATAACACCAAGAAGGGCCTATCCAAAGGCAGGTTCCGGATGTGTCGGTTCAGAGAGTATTGATTCACTCTCAACTCTCAGGATTCCGGAGGCCGTTGTGCCCCTGCGCGTCATCTGCAGCAGCCACGCCCATCTGATGGATTATCCGGGGTTGGTGGCTGAGGAAGTCGAGACCGAAACAAGGTCGGTCATCGCGCGGCAATGCGAGCGTATCGCCGACTATGCTCCCGACCTCGTGATCAAGATCGGTGACGATCACGCCAGCGGCTTCTCGCTCCGCCTCATGCCGCCCTTCACGGTGGGGATACGCGCCCATGGTGTCGGCGATTTCAACTGCTCGGCGGGCGCGCTTGCCGTCGACGAAGCCCTCGCAAGGGATCTCGTGGAATTCCTGCACGGCCACGGCGTGGACGTGAGCCACTCGTACCGCATGCCAGTCGACCACGGTATCGTCCAGTTGCTGGATCATTTCTTCGGCGGGATCGACTGGATCCCGGTGATTCCCGTAGTGGTGAACTGCGGAGGCGATCTGAGACCACCCCTGCACCGCGCGCGGGCGCTCGGCACGGCCATCGGCCACTTCGTGCGGGAGCGGCTTGCCGATCGGCGGGTACTGGTGGTCGGGTCTGGCGGGCTATCCCACGATCCGCCACTACCGGTGTTCATGCAATCACCGCCCGAGGTGCAGGAACGACTGATCGCCAGCATCCCGGACTGGACCCCCGAGGCCATGGCCGCGCGCGTCGAGCGTGTCCTCGAGGCGGCACGCCAGCACGGGAGGGGCGAAGGTGATCTGCAGCCTCTGGATCCGGCATGGGATGCCATGATCCTGGACCTCTTCGCACGTCGCGATCTGGACACGCTCTGCGCCATTCCGGATCACGAGATCATCCGGTGCGGTGGCCGCGGCGCCTCGGAGATCCGCAACTGGATCGCGGCCTTCGCTGCGCTCGACGCCTTCAGTGGCGGCGCCTACGCTGCCACGCGCGACTATTACCGGGCGATACCCGGTTGGGTCGTTGGATTCGCAACCATGCACGGAGAACCCGACCATGACTGACTCCCGACTGGTGGACGGCAAAGT
>CAIXOY010000222.1 GCA_903921135.1 uncultured Gammaproteobacteria bacterium | reverse complement strand
GCCCTGTTTGGTCACGAGCTCGGTCACCGGCACCTGCCCCGTGAGCTCGAGGTGCATCGAGTAGTTGCCGAGCACCATGTAGAAGACCGCGCAGCCCAGCGTGCCGAACACCAGCATCCCCATGATGACCTCGCGGATGGTGCGCCCGCGCGAGATGCGCGTGACAAACAGACCCACGAACGGTGAGTACGAGAGCCACCACGCCCAGTAGAAGATCGTCCAGTTCTCGACGAAGCCCGACCGCGTGAAGGGGTCGGTCCAGAAGTTCATGCGCACGAAGTTCTGCAGCATCAGCCCCACGCTGTTCATGCTGGTGCGGAGCAGGAAATCCGTGGGCCCCGCCAACAGCACATAGACCAGCAGGAGAATCCCGAGCACCAGCGTGGCGTCGCTCAGCGTCTTCATGCCTTTCTTCAACCCCAACCAGACGCTGGTGCCGAAGATCATCACCGAAAGCCCGATCACCACCAGGTCGAGCCAGAAGCCGTACTCCAGCCCGAAGAGCCGCGCGATACAGGCCGAGATCATCGGCGTGCAGAAGGCGAGCGCCGAACCAGCGCCAGCAACGATCGCGATCATCAGCCAGAAATCGATGAAGCGGCTGAGCGGTCCCAGTTCCCGCCCCTTGAGGAAGCGGTGGCAGCTGTTGCTGAAACGCAGCCACGGGATGCGCCGCACGTAATACGGGTAAGCGATGGCGAGGCTCGGCAGGCAGTAGAAGGCCCAGGCCGTGAAACCCCAGTGGAAGATGCCGTAGGTCGAGGCCCATTCAGCGGCCTCTGTGCTTCGGGGTGCCGCGCCGAAGGGCGGCGCGCTGTAGTAGTAGGACCACTCGATCATGCACCAGAACATCAGCCCCGCGCCGATCCCGCTGCAGAACAGCATGGCGATCCAGTTGAGCGTCGAGAACTCGGGCGGCTCGTTGTCGGAGGCAAGCCGGATATGGCCGAAGCGGCTCGCACCCAGCCAGACCAGCAAACCGATGCAACTCACGCTGGCCAGCAGGTAAAAGATGCCGAGTTCGTTGGCGATGAAGTTGTAGATGTCCTGCAGCACCGCACCGCCCTTTCCGGGGAATGCCGCAAGCGGAACGCAGATGCCGAGCAGCAGCGCCACGCAGGTGCCGAAACTGATCCAGTCGATTTTCTTGTCATTGTCCATGCGAGGGGATCGCCTGAGAGTGTAGGGGCCCGCGGCACGGGCGGCGCACAGGATGGGCGCTGCGGGGGGCGTGCGGCAAGCCCGCGGCGGGATCAGCGCAGGTACAGCGGTACGCCTGCCCGGGTTGCTGCCTTCCGAAGGGACTTGTCGAGCGTGGCCAGCGGCGCATGCTCACGGATGGCGAGCTCCAGACAGGCGGCGTCGTAGGCGCTCAGAGCGTAACCCCGGGCGAGCCCCAGCGTACGCGAGAACGCTTTTGCCGAACTCATCGGGTCGACGCGGACGGGGAGGTCTTCGAGGTGGGCCAGGAATATCTCGACCTCACCTGCCGTAATGTCCCCGCGCCGCTCGGCACCCAGCGACACATTGCAGACCTCAAGGTGCCAGAGATCAGGAACCAGTGCCTGCGCTTGCGCCAGAGACGACAGCACCGACTCTGCATAGACCTGATCCGCACGCTTCTCGGTGGCCAGTAACCAACGCATGGTGACCGAGTTATCGAGGACGAAAACGCTCACTTTCGACCCGCGCTCCTGAACGCATCCAGGTCTGCGTCCGACAAGGTGGCCTTGCGTCGGGCGAGAAGACTCGCAATGGCGGTGGCCGCGCGCTCACGATGGATGTGTCCGCTGGGGACGATGTCGGCCACGGCTTTTCCGTGGACCGTGATCGTGAACGACTCGCCCTGACTGGCGCGCCGCAGCAACTCGGGCAAGCGGGTTTTTGCCTCGTAGGAACCCATCTCTTCCTTGACGTCCACTGGCTGGCCCTGTTTTCTCAATTCAGACCAGTATATTGGTCTGAAATTCAGGATCAAGTCTGCACCTACCCCACGACCTCCTTCACCTCTTCGAAATTCGGAATGTTCCCCTCGCCATAGCCCGGCATCATCTGGTTGTAGCCCGCGTGCCAGCCGATGATCTCCGGAGTGCGCGGGCTGTAGTGCTGGATGTAGATCGTGCGCCGGCGCGCGGAGCCGGTAGGACCCGGGCCCGCGTGCAGCCCGCATCCGATGTGCACCGTGGCATCACCCGGCTCGGTCACGAGCGGGATGATCGGGAGCCTTGCGCGCATCGCCGCGTCCGGGAAGGGATGGAAAGACTTGCCCCAACTGCCCGCCATCATGTGGAGCTGCGAGCTGCCCGCGTTCGCGGCGTCCAGCTGCACGCCCACCAGCACGCAGGGGCAGGTGATGTGGCAGCCGCCCAAACCGCAGTCGTTGTGGAAAGGCAGGTTGGCGAACGCGGATACCTCTACCCCCGGCTGGAACTCCTTGAGCACCGCGAGGATCCCCTCGATGCGATCGGGCGTGGGGACGACATTCGCCTTCGCGAGATCACGCAGTTCCACAACGCGCGGGTTCCCGTAGAGCGCCGCGAACTCGGGGGATTTCTCCGAGAGATAGGTCAGCCGGTATGGGAATCGCCCGCCCTGACCGTCCTCCGCCCACCATGACGTGAGCTCACCGGGCACCGCCTCGTCGCGGATGCGGTCGAGTTCTTTTGAAAGCCGCGCGACAAGCCCCGGATCGAAGGCGCGCTTCACGACCAGATAACCCGTCTGCAGGAGGAAATGCGACATTTCCTCGCGGCTGTCTTCCAGCCCGAACCGCCGATGCAGATCGAGCGGCCGCCCTGCGAGATCGCGGAAATCGAGGTTGCGCCAGTCGTAGAGCGGACGGCCCGAATACATCGTGCGGATGGCCGGCGCCCAGCGATCGCCCGTATCGAAACTGCCACGGCGAAAGCGCAGCGCGTTCGAGTACAGCAGCCCGATCCAGGTACGCATCTCGTAGCGGAAGTCGATCCAGGCTTCCTCGCTCATCTCGACGATGGTCTCGGCATCCTGTGCGATGCCGGGTAGCACCTCTATCCGGTCGTCGCGCGCAAAGAAACTGAAGGAACGCTCTTCGGGCAAAACGATCGAAAACGGCGCAGCGCCAGCCACGTCCCAGTGCACGGCATCCGAGGCACCCTCGGCGAGCTTGCGGGGGAGTTCCTCTCGGTGGAATCTCTCGAAATCGACAGGCGCCAGACCCGCCCTGCGATACATGCCGTGCAGCACCTCACGCCCCAGATCGTCACGCTCGGCCATGCTCATACGCTGCCCTCTTGTTGGTGGTCTACGGCGCGGAGATCGAAATTCTGGTGAGAGTAAAGCGCGGGGAGGCGAGGGGCCAGTGTATCGGCGCGCAGGGGCGCAGCCAGCGATTACCGCGGCGCAGTCCTTTTGACGGGCATTTTTGGGCAAAGCCCGACCCTGCGCCAGCGCGTACAACCCCACTCGACACCCGGCAGACAGAACCCGATGACGGAAATCGAAACACGCCTCGCCCTGGCCGAGGCCACGGCCGCCGCAAGCCTCGCCGCCGCCACGGAGGAGGAGCTCCTGTCGGCGGTGCACGCCCTGTTGGCGGAAGCCGGCATCGACCTGCTGCGGATGTCCGTTGGCGCGGTCGAGCTCTCGCCGACGCACGATCTGCGCATGACGGCGCTCACGCGCGGCAAGGGCTTCTCGCACATCGCCGTGGACACACGCCTCGAGAGCGTGGAGTTCATGGCGACGGTCTCGCCCTTCGTGGCCATGTGGCTGAACAAGACGGAACAGCTGCGCGTGCGGCTCGGCGCGGGCGAAGACGCCGGTTTCGCGTTTCTGGCCGGGCTGCGCGCAGAGGGCGCCACGGATTTCCTCGCCGTGTCTTTCGCGCTTCCTACCGCTCGGCTTCCGGGCGGAGACACCACAATCATGTCTTTCGTCGCCGACAGCACAGATGGCTTCAGCGAGCGTGATCTCGCGCGCCTGCACGCGGTAGCGCGCCAGCTCGCACTGGGCGCCACGCTCACCGCCGCATCGCGCTCCGGCGCGGCCGCGCTCGACACCTACTTAGGCCCTCTGGCCGGGGCCCGTGTGCGCGAAGGCAACATCCTGCGCGGACGCGCCGAGCCCATGCGGGCGGTGGTGTGGGCGAGCGATCTGGTGGGCTTCACACGGATAACCGAATCGGTGGAGACCGAAGAGCTGCTGTCGCTTCTGAACGACTACACGGGGGAACTGGTCGCTGCCGTGGGCGCGCACGGCGGCGAGGTGCTGAAGTTCATCGGCGACGGCTTGTTGGCGATTTTTCCCGCCGATGCGGGCGGCCCGGCTGCAGCGCTTTCGGCAGCACGCGAGGCGCGGAACCGCGTCACGGCACTGAGCGAAGCCCGTCGCGCAGCCGGTCTCGTCAGCACCGATTTCTGCCTGGGACTCCATCTGGGCGAGGTGCTGTTCGGCAACTTCGGCGCCGCCGGGCGGCTCGACTTCACGGTGCTGGGGCCCGCGGTGAACGAGGTCTCACGGATGCTCGGGCTCTCCAAGACGCTGGACCAACGGGTACTGGCCAGCGCGGCCTTCCATGCGGAGCTGGGCGAGCGGTCTGCGGAGTTGGTATCGGTGGGGCGCTATGCATTGCGCGGCGTAGGCGCGCCGCAGCACCTCTTCACACTCGAGGCAGACTGAGCCGCGGATCATCGCGGGTTGGCAGTCCTCTACACGCGGCGGGAGCTCCGCGGGACGCTCCGGGATTTCGGTGTATCCTCTGCCCGCCGATTCCACACAGGCTGCGCGAGCCCCGCCCGCCATGAAACACGCCCCCGCATTTCTGCTGGTGACCTGCCTCGTCGCCCTTCTCACGGGCTGCGGCAGCGAGGCCGTCTACATCGACGAGAGCTTCGCCAACGACAGCCCCTTCAAACTCAAGGTCACGGAACCCGCGCCGGTCGCCTGCGAGAGCGCGCGCCGCTCCCTGCTCGGGCAGGGCTATCTGATCGACACCACCTCGGGCGAGCAGGTGAAGGGCCGCAAGGCCTACCGCCGCGACGACAGCCAGAACACCTTCATCGAGATGAACGTGGTCTGCATACCGGACCGCAAAGGCAGCACCCTCTACACCAACGGCGTGCTGAGCACCTATGACCTGAAGAAGAGCGGCAACTCTGCGAGCGTGGGCATCAGCGCGGTGGGCTCGATCTCTCTGCCCATCGGCCAGAGCGCCGATTCGCTGGTGAAGATCGCCGAGGAAACCATCGAAGACAAAGCCTTCTACGGCCGCTTTTTTGCCGCCGTGGCTCATGTGCTGAAGGAAATGGAAGAGAGCCCGGAGGAGGACGAGGCAGCGCCCGGCAAGGCCGAGGCGGCCGCGCCCCAACCCGCGCCGGAAGCCGATATTCCGCTTGAGCCCGGCCCAGCCAGCGTGCCGGGCATCGTCCCGGAACCGGGGCCCGCGCCGACGGCGCCTGCGGCGGGCGCGCCTCAGCCGGTGGTGGTGCCGGAGCCCGGCACAGGGGCACCCACAGTTGCACCCGTGCCCACACCCGCCGCAAGCGGTGCACCCTCCACGCCCGTCGACACGACCAAGCCCGCTGGGCCCGGCCCCGTGCAGGGTTTCAGTGTGTCTGCCCCGGCGGCGCTGCCGCCGGCCGCCGCACCTTCGGTGGCAACACCACCCGCAGCGACGCAGCCAACGCGCGCTGACGCAGTGCCGGCGCCATCCTCTGCTCCGGTTTCAGCGCCCTCGACACAGGTAGAGGCACCGCAGAGCCTGCCTGCCGCCGCTCCTGCAACGGCAACACCCACGCCCAACGCGGTAGCACCCGATGCCACCGAACCACCACCAAACGCACAGCCCACCGCAGCACCGCCCACATGAACCAGGCTCTCGCACACCCCGTGGTCACCGCCACCGAACAGCAACTGCGCACAGATCTGGCCGCCGCCTTCCGGCTGGCCGTGCGCTTCGGCTGGCACGAGGGCGTGGGCAATCACTTCAGCGTGGCTGTCTCGGAAGACGGGCGGCAGTTCCTGATGAACCCGCGCTGGCGGCATTTCTCGCACATCAGCGCCTCGAATCTCACGCTGCTGGATGCCGAAGACACGCAGACGATGGACCGCCAGGACGCCCCGGACGAAACCGCCTGGTGCATCCACGGCCGCATTCACGCGCTGCGCCCGCAGGCGCGTTGCGTGCTGCACCTGCACCCGCCCTACGCCACGGCGGTGGCCGGGCTCGCCGACCCGCAGATCACGCCCATCGACCAGAACACCGCCCGCTTCTTCCGGCGCGTGGCCTACGACTTCGGCTTCGAGGGCATGGCCACCTCCACCGCCGAGGGCAACCGCCTTGCCGCCGCGCTGGGCGATCACAACGTCATGATGATGGTGAACCACGGCGTGCTGGTGGCAGCGCCCACGGTGGCGGAAGCCTTCGACCAGATGTACTTCCTCGAGCGCGCCTGCCAGACGCTGGTGCTGGCGCTCTCCACAGGCAAACCGCTTCGCGTGATGAGCGACGAGGTGGCCGAGCGCACCGCGCAGGACTGGGAGTCCTACGCGCCCATGCAGTTCGCCCATTTCGAGGAGATGAAGCGCCTGCTCGACCGCGAGGAGCCCGACTATGCCCGCTGAGGCCGCAAGCACCGTCAGCTTCACCCGCATGAAAGACGGCACGCGGGAGGATTACCTCCTGCTGCAGGAACTCGAGCACGCGCATCTTGCCGCCACCGCCGATCGGCTGCTGCGCGAGCTGCACCAGCAGGGCGAGGAAAGCCTGCCGGGTTACCGCGTCTCGCGCCTCGAACACGCGCTGCAATCGGCCACGCGCGCGCGGCGTGATGGCGCGGACATCGACTGGATCGTGGCGGCATTGCTGCACGACGTGGGCGACGGGCTTGCCCCCCAGAACCACGACCGCTTCGCGGCAGAGATCCTGCGGCCCTTCATGCGCGATCAGGTGGTCTGGACCGTGGCGCACCATGGCGCCTTCCAGATGTACTACTACGCTCACCACTACGGCTGGAATCGGGAGGAGCGCGAGAAGTACCGCAGCTCGCCGTGGTTCGACGACTGCGCGGCCTTCTGCGAGCGTTGGGACCAGTCGTCCTTCGATCCGGACTACGGCAGTGATTCGCTGGAGAGCTTCGCGCCGCTGGTGCGGGAAGTGTTCGCGCGGAAGGCGTGGTCGCCCGAGGTGATGCAGCCGGCGGTGAGCCCCGCGCTCTGAGGCAACCACTGGGGGGTGCGGCGTCTGGGCTCCACGTTCAACCGGGCAGGCGCTTGAACCACCCCGCCAACGCCGCGCCGATCTCATCAGGCGCATCTTCCTGCACGAAATGCAGGCCCGGCACCGTGACCTCTTCCTGATTGGGCCAGCTGCGGCAAAAGCGCCGCTTGTCGCCCACCAGAAAAGCACCCGGCTCGGCATTCACGAAGAGCTTGGGCACGGCAGAGACTGCCAGCCAGTCGGCATAGGCCTGCTCGGCCGCCCACACCTCGACGGGTGTTCCGTCGAAGGGCACCTCACGGCAGAGGTCCAGCATCGCGCGGCGTGATTCGCCGGGCTCGGGGAAAGGGCCCCGGTGCACATCGAGCTCTTCGGGCGTCAACGGGCGCAGCACGGTGGCCGGCAGCGCCTGCTCGATGTACATGTTCTCCTGCAGGATCAGTTGCTCGCCGGCTGCGGAACGCAGCACGCGGAACATCTCGACCGTCTGGGGCTCCAGATCCGCCTCGGCCACAGGCCGCACCACGGCCTCCATGTAGGCGATGGCCCGCACCCGCTCGCGGTGGCGGTTGGCCCAGTCGAAGCCCAGCACCGAGCCCCAGTCATGGAGCACCAGCGTGAGGGGCTGATCCAGCGCGAGCGCGTCGATGAACGCATCCAGATAAGCGCGCTGGACGTCGAAGCCATAGGCCCGGTCACCCCCCTCGGCAAAACGCCCCGACTGCCCGAAACCGATCAGGTCCGGCGCGATACAGCGGCCAAGGGGTGTGAGGAAGGGGATGATGTTGCGCCAGAGCAGCGCCGAGGTGGGGTTGCCGTGCAGGAGCAGGACGGGGGCGCCCTGCCCTGCTTCCAACCAGCTGATATGACTGTCGAGAACCGGAACCCGGTGTCTGGAAAAGTTCGCAGACGCGGCGCTAGCCACGGGAACCGGCGGGGTCTCAGGTGCCCGAGGGCTTCAGGGAGGGGCCGCCCAGCTTGGGCTGGCCGCTCACGCCACGGGGAATCTGCTGGATCTCGCCGCCGCCCTGCAGGAACTGCGCAACCTGCGCGGTGATCAGGCGGTGCTGTTGGGTGACCGGCGGCTCGTCGGACGCTTTGCTGACAACGGGTTTGCTTGGCTTGGCCATCCGGTCTCTCCTTGGGTGAATAGCCAGACTACCCCGCCCGCGCCCCCGAAGTCGCTCATTTTCTATGCGACGGAGTTGGCCTACTGCGCCGGGACACCAAACACGGTGCGAGCCGGGGAAGGCGTCTTGCCGAGCACCTGCTGCATCGCGGAGAACACCGGTTTGGTGAAGAACTCGTAGTTGCAGGGGCTGGCGCAGACCGTGCACTCGCCAAGAACCCCGAAGCCCTGGCTTACCGTAGCCTGCGGGGTCATGAAATCACTCAGCGCATACCAGAAGGCTTTGTCGAAGACCGGCACCGCCTGCGGGCCGAAGTTGCGGCCCTGGAAATCCCGGTACATGCAGTACTGATCTGCCTCGGCGCAGGTGGCATCGACGGGGCTGCAACCGGTCGAGGAGTCCTTGCCGTACTCGGTCAGCCACAGCGGCTTCGAGATCCCCCCGTACAGCGAGAGCATGGTCTGGCGGAAGGCCAAGCCGACGGCGAGGGTGTTTTGCGGAAACCTGTAGGAATGCATCGAAACGGCATCGACATTCACAGCCTGTGCAGCCGAGCCGACCAAGGCATCCTGCAGTGCGGCAGAGACCGACGCGGAGAGAGTAGCCGGGTCAGGGCTGTAATAATCGCCAGCTGCAAGTGCGCCGCCCACAAGAATGGCGCCCTGATTGGCGCTCTCGAGGCGAACTTTTTCCACCGCAGGAGCGAGCACCAGATCGTGGTACTGACGCAAGGAACCATTGAATTTCTCGCGCCCGGCGTCCGGTTCGTTCCAGATTTCGAAAGCATCGATGCGGGGCAAGGTCTGTCCCGGGTTGAGCGGGTCTTCGGTGAATCCGTTGTAACGATCGACCAACTCCCTGACGAAGGTCTTCCAGAAACGGGTTTGCGGAATCTGGGGCCCACCGGAGCAGGAGGGGTTTGCAAGGCAGACCTGCAGATCAATGCAGCCTTGCTCGGTGCCTCCCAGGGCATCGGGCTTGAGGGCAGGCCTGCCAACGCGCTTGCAGTTGGCCAAGGTGCCCGCGGCAAATGCCCATTTGGGCGTGCTGTTGACCGTCGCCAGTACGCTGATACCCCTCGCCTTCAGCGCCTTCACATTCTCATCGGTGATCGTCCAGTCAAGCGCCCCGGCGCTGGTTTTCTGGACCTCTGACCACCGGACGGTGAGGCGAGCCCACCCCACGCCCACGTCCGACAAGGCCTCCAGCTCGGGAGAAGAGAGTGCGTTGTTCGTACCGATGTTGAGGCCTGCCACCTCCGGAGATGTGGTAACCGCGATGGATGAGCTCGGCTGCGGACAAGACGGCAGCGCCCCTGCAGGGGGCGGATCGCTGCCCGCGTACACCGGCGCACCCAACAGCATGACGGCCAACAGAATCGATAAACGCATCTCACCCACCCTCCGACGGTGAACGGATGGTGGCCTGAGAAAATTTCGGGGGGATGACAACGGGAAACGGAGTGCAACTCTCAGCCCGGATCACCCCACATCCGCAAGACCTTGACCACCCGCCCGTAGGGCATCACCTGATAGACCAAACGGTGCCGGGAATTGATGCGGCGGGAATAGACCCCCTCCAGCTCACCGACCAGCGCCTCGTAGGGCGCGTGATCATCCAGAGGTCCGGAGCGCAGGACGGTGAACAGTTCGTGGACACGGGGCTTCAGCCCGGCCGCGGCAATGCGGCGGGCGTCTTCCTCGGCTTGGGGCGTGAAGACGAGGTCCCAACTCACCAGTCGAGCGTCCTCGCACAGTGCTCGACCGGGAGGGACACACCCTCGCGGATGGCCTCGAGCATGCCGGGCAAGGCCAGCAGCGCAAGCGTCTCCTGGATGGCCTGCCACTGGTTGGCGGGCACGAGCACGGCATGCGTGCGGGATCCCGTGATGATCACGGGAGAGCGGGAAACAGAGGCGTCTTCGATGAGCCGGTACAGATTGGCCCTCGCCTCGGAAGCAGGCAGGGTTAGCATCGTTCGTATTCTTATGGTCGGCAGACGGCCTAAGACTACTTCCGATCATCGGCGGCGACAATGCACCTATCGCAGCGCATGCGCCCTTGCGCAGGCACGCCGCGCCGCAGTGCGAGGCCCGTCTCCGGGCAGACCACCTCAGGGCGCCGGCAGCCGGAAAGCCACCAGGTCCGCACCCATCTTCGTGAAGACGTTGCCACCCGCAGAAATCAGCACGTACTGCGCCCCGGATTTGCCACGGAAACTCATCGGCACCGAGTGGCCGCCAAAGGGCAATTTCGTGCGCCAGAGCTCCTTGCCCGTCTCGGTCTCGTAGGCGTGGAAATAGCCGTCCATGCT
>CAIXOY010000221.1 GCA_903921135.1 uncultured Gammaproteobacteria bacterium | reverse complement strand
GCCCGCGTTGTTGATCAGCACATCCACGCCGCCCATCTGCGCCTCGGCGTCGTCGACCAGCGCCTGCACCTGCTCCTCGACCACCACGTTCGCCACGCGGCCGAAGACCTGCTGCGTGCCGCCGAGCGCTTTCAGCGCCTCGACGGATTTGGCGGTGCGTCCCTCGTGGATGTCGCTGATGTACATCGCGCGGCAGCCTTCCTCGACGCACTTTTTTGCGGCAGCAAAGCCGATGCCGGCACCCGCGGCGGCGGTGATCAGCACCGATTTGCCGGCGAGGAGGTTGTGTCCTTCGACGTAGCGGGGAAGCAGGGCCATGGAAATCTCCTGTGAAGCGCGAACGCGTTGGTTACGTCTGTCTCATTATCGTCAAGTCGGGCAACCAGAATGCGGGAAATTCCTGAATCGCCGGAGAATTCTCCGGTCAACGAGGCCGCAAGAATGGCAAATCCCCACGTCTTCATCGCCACGCCCATGTACGGCGGCATG
Source organism: uncultured Gammaproteobacteria bacterium (assembly GCA_903921135.1). GTDB lineage: Bacteria > Pseudomonadota > Gammaproteobacteria > Pseudomonadales > UBA5518 > UBA5518. The sequence continues at coordinate 1,600 of CAIXOY010000221.1, read as the reverse complement.
TGCACGGGACACTACTGCAGTTCGCTGGTGATGGCGCTGTTCGCCTTGTCTCAGAGGGGGATCCAGGCTTCCTACCAATTCCTGTACAACGAATCCCTGATTTCCCGCGCCCGCAACACCCTCACGAGTTTCTTTCTGGACTCCGAGGCCACTCACCTGATGTTCATCGATGCGGACATCAACTTCCGCCCGGAAGACCTGATCCGCATGATCGATGCCGACCTCGACATCCTCTGCGGGGTATATCCCAAGAAAGGCATCAACTGGAACACGGTCGGCCAAGCCGCCCGAAGTGGCGTGCCCGACGGACAGCTCCAGCACTTCGCGGGCCAGTTCGTGCTGAACCTGGCCGGCAATGCCGATGAAGTAGCGGCCGACAAGGACGTGCCGCTCGAGATCTGGAATGGCGGCACCGGCTTCATGCTGATCCGGCGCGAGGTCTTCGAAAGGCTCGAGCACGCTGTGCCCGAGTATTCGGACGAAGAGTTGGCCAACGTGCGCGGGGGCAAGGTTCGGGAGTTCTTCTCCGTCAGCGTTGACCCCGAGACCCGACAGCTGCTGTCGGAGGACTATTTCTTCTGCAAGCTCGCACGCAGCCACGGGATCAAGGTGCACGCCGCGCTGTGGGCTCATCTGGACCATGTCGGCACCTACGTGTTCACGGGCAACCCGATCGTGTTCCGCTAGGTCTTGAGCCGCGCCTCAGCGACGCGGCTCCTTCGGCATGCCGAGCGCACGCTCGGCGATGATGTTGCGCTGGATCTGGTTGGTGCCGCCGTAAATCGTGTCGGCACGTGTGAACAGGAAAAGCGACTGCAGTCGGCTCAATCCGTAGGGCGCGCTTTCGGCGATTTCCGCTTCGGGCCCGAGCACGTCCATCGCGAGCTTGCCGAGGTTGCGGTGCCAGATGGCCCAGTAGAGTTTGTAGCTCATGGCCTCGCGCGCGAGCGAACCGTCCGCCCCACCCGAGAGCATGCGCATGGCGCTGTAGCGCATGATGCGCAGGCCGATCCAGGCATCCGCAATGCGCTGGCGGATGTCGGGGTCCTTGCCGGCGCCGTTTTCGCGCGCGATGCGCACGATCTCGTCCAATTCGTTCTGGAACAGCATCTGCTGGCCAAGCGTGGAGACGCCGCGCTCGAAGCCGAGCAGCGCCATACCGATCTTCCAGCCCTCGCCGGGTTTGCCGAGCATATCGCCCGGCTCGCAGACGGCCTCGTCGAAAAACACTTCGTTGAATTCCGAGGTCCCCGTCATCTGCTCGATGGGTCGCACCGTGACGCCGGGCTGGCGCACGCGCACGAGGAAAAACCCGAGCCCGGCGTGGCCGATGGAATCCGGGTCGGTACGCGCGATCACGAAGCACCAGTCGGATTCGTGCGCGAGCGAGGTCCAGACTTTCTGGCCGCTGATCAGCCAGCGCCCGGTGGCCTCATCGAGGCGCGCACGGGTTATGACGGCCGCAAGATCGGAACCTGCGCCAGGCTCCGAATAGCCCTGGCACCAGAGTTCGGTGCCGGCGCGGATGCCGGGCAGCAACCGCGCTTTCTGCTCGTCGGTACCAAAAGCGATGATCGTGGGGCCGGCGAGACCCTCGCCG
>CAIXOY010000220.1 GCA_903921135.1 uncultured Gammaproteobacteria bacterium | reverse complement strand
TCGCGCATGGTGCCGTAGCGCACGGCGTTCGTGCCGCTGGCACGCGTGGCCGTCATGCCGCAGATCGAAGCAACCGCGCCGGGGTCGATGGGAAAAAACAGCCCGTGCCTCCGCAGCTCGTCGTTCACCTGCTTGCGCGTCACGCCCGGCTGCACGGTGACCGTGAGGTCTTCAGCGTTGACCGCCAGCACTCGGTTCATGCCGTTCATGTCGATGCTGATGCCGCCCTGCACGGCCAGCACATGCCCCTCGAGCGAGGAGCCCACGCCAAAGGGAATGACGGGCACGGCGTGCGCGGCGGCGACGCGCACCACGTCCACCACATCAGCCGTGCTTTCCGCGAACACCACCGCCGCGGGCGGTGGTACATCGAAAGAGGATTCGTCGCGGCCATGCTGCTCGCGCACGGCAAGGCCCGTGGCACAGCGGGCGCCGAAGCGCTGCTGCAACGCTTCAATCACGACCGTCGGTACATCGCGTTGCGCAACCGTCGGAAGGAGCGATTGTGGTTTGATCGGCGAATTCACGGCGCGGTGCTCCAGCATGGCGGGAGGGCTTTGAAAGCGAGCATCACACACTCTGGTATATGGAGTGTGCCGAGGCAACCCACCCCTCCCGAACCGATCACGGCACGCGCTGGTACTGACGCCCCAGCGGCCCGCCCTCGAGGCACATCACATCTCCCCGCTTGAGAAACACCGGGGGCCTCATGCCCATTCCCACACCGGCGGGTGTGCCGGTGGTGATCACGTCGCCGGGCGGATCCGGCAGTTCGTCCGCCGTAACGAGCCCGATTTCATGGCAACGGGTCTCCGGCGGATGGCGCACCGCGCAGGAGCGCGATTTCCTCGGGCAGCAGCGCGCGATACTCACCGGGCGCAAGCGACTCGTCCAATGCGACCTCAGCTATCGACACGCGATGCAGAGCAAGCACCGGGTTGCGGAAACTGCCGAACATCCGTTTGACCTGGTGATAGCGCCCCTCGAAGAGCGTAAGCAGCGCAAGGCGCGGCGCGAGGATCCGCAACTCCGCGGGCTGCGTGACCAGATTCTCGTAGCGGAAGAAGATCCCCGCGCGGAAACGCTCCGCATAGTCCGGCGTGATCTCGTCGCGTGTTTCCACACGGTAGGTCTTGGCCATGCCTTGGCCGGGCTGCGTGATGGCGCTGGTCCAGTCGCCGTCGTTGCTGAGCAGCAGCAATCCCGTCGTGTTGAAGTCGAGCCTCCCCGCGAGGTGCAGTTCCTCACGTTGCGGGTGATCGACAAGATCAAGCACGGAACGGTGGCGCGCATCGCGCGTGGCGCTGACACAGCCGCGGGGCTTGTGGAGCATCAGGTAGACCGCCTCACGCGCCTGCAGCAGCGCGCCCTCGGCCTCGATGCGGGAGAACTTTCCCACCTGGCGCCGAGGGTCCCGCTCCACCGCACCATCGACACGCACTTCACCGCCCAGGAGGAGAAGTCGCACCTGACGCGCGGAGGAAGCGAGGCGGGATTCGAGCAATCGGTCAAGACGCATGACGGGAATCAGAACCCACAAAAAACCCCGCATGTTGCGGGGTCCTGTGTGCCTGCGGGCTGCGGTTGGCACCCGTGGGCTGTTTGGTGGTGAGGGAGGGATTCGAACCCTCGATACGCTATTAACGTATACACACTTTCCAGGCGTGCTCCTTCAACCGCTCGGACACCTCACCGGGGGCTGGAAAATGAGTCGCGTACTCTACTGGCGCGCGCCGCGGCTTACAAGCCGATCGCGGCTCCCGATGCGCGGGCTATTGCCGCACCAGCCGTGTCGGAAGCGGAGGGTTCTTTCCCGTGGTGCGGAACGGGTTGATATCGATTCCGCCGCGCCGGAGAAAGCGTGCAAAGACAGTGAGCTCCCGCGGGCGGCAGCGCTCCATCACATCGAGGAAGATCCTCTCGACACACTGCTCGTGAAAACCCTGATGCTCGCGGTAGGAGACGAGGTACCGCAGGAGATCTTCATGCTCGATGCGGGCTCCCGTGTAGCTGATCTGCACGCTCGCCATATCAGGTTGCCCGGTTACCGGGCACAGAGAGCGGAACAGGTTGGTGTGCACGGTCTCGGTGACCATGCGCCCGGTCTCGATGCGCTCGAGCAACGCAGGGTCCGGCTGGTACACGGGCGAGGTGATGCGGATTCCGTCCAGGCTCTCTCCCGTGAGGCTGGCAATGCCGGCCTGGGCGGCCTGATTCAGCGTGAGCAGGTCAACCACCACGGCCGCCCCCACTGTCACCGAGATGTCCGATTCGAGCGTACGAACCACGTCATAGGCGCTACTGAAGGGTGTCTGCGCAAAGGAGCCCAGATACAACTTGAGGGACTTGGATTCGACAATCGACCGGGATTCGCAGGGAACGTGCACCTGCAACACGCCTACCTCGGGTTTGCCGTCACGGTCGAGCCAGGTGAGTTCCCACGCCGTCCAGAGATCAACACCCTCAAATGGGAGATCGCCCGGCGGCATCGGCAGGCTGGCGCGCACACGGCTGCGTTCGATAGGAAAAAGGAGCGAGGGCGTGTACTGCGACACGGCGGGCGAGGGCTTGCCGAGTTCAGTGTCGGAAAAATCATCCTGCATGGCTGTCCCCTCCATCCGGAAGCGGCCGTCTCGTGGCAAGACCCGCGTAGCGCTTGGCGCTTACTGACGCAGGCGCTTGCCGCTCTCCAGAAGATACATGCAATACGCCCAGGCGGCTGCGATGAACAGCACGATCATTGCGAGCGCGAAACCCACGTGGATGTCCGATACCCCCAGCAGTCCGTAGCGGAAGGCATTGACCATGTAGAGAATCGGGTTCAGATGCGCCAGCTCGCGCCAGAACGGGGGCAGCAGATCCATCGAATAGAACACACCGCCCAGATAGGTGAGCGGTGTCAGCACGAAGGTGGGGATGATCGAGATATCGTCGAAATTGTCGGCGAAGACCGCGTTGATCAGACCCGCGAGCGAGAACAGCACCGAGGTGAGCAGCACAACCAGCACGGTCAGCCCGATGTCCTGCACGTGCAATCGTGTGAAGAAAAGTGATAGCAGCGTGACGATCAGGCCGACGCACAAGCCCCTCGCAACACCACCGGCCGTGAACCCGAGCAGGATCACCCAGTTCGGCGTGGGAGAGACGAGCAGTTCCTCGATGTGATGCTGGAACTTGGCACCGAAGAACGAGGACACCACGTTGGCGTAACTGTTGTTTATCACGGCCATCATGATCAGGCCGGGCACGACGAACTGGATGTAATCGAAGCCGCCCATGTCGCCGATGCGCGAGCCGATCAACTTGCCGAAGATCACGAAGTACAACACCACCGTTATCGCAGGTGGCAGCAATGTCTGGGCCCAGATGCGCGTGAAGCGCCGCACTTCCTTGACCAGGATGGTGAGAAAGGCAACGAAGATTTCCCCCGGGCTCATGCCGCAGCCTCCGCCTTGTTCTGGCGGAGGAGCCCGACGAACAACTCCTCGAGCCGGTTGGCCTTGTTGCGCATGCTCACCACCGGCAGATTGGCCGATGACAAGGCGGCGAAGACGGCATTCAGCGACTGCCCCTTCTGGACTGTGACCTCCAGGGTGCGGGCGTCGACCACTTTGGTGGGATACGCATCCAGACCGAAGCCCTCGATGACGTCGGCACCGAGGTCGAGCACGAAGGTCTCGACCTGCATCTGCCGCAGCAACTGCTTCACGCCCGTGTTCTCGATGATCCGCCCGCCGTCGATGATCGCGATGTTGCGGCAGAGGCTCTCGGCCTCTTCCAGATAGTGGGTCGTGAGGATGATGGTGGTACCTGCGGCGTTGAGCTCCTGCAGGAAAGCCCACATGGAGCGGCGCAGCTCGATGTCCACGCCAGCCGTGGGCTCGTCCAGGATCAGCAAGCGCGGCTCGTGCACCAAGGCTCGGGCGATCATCAGCCGCCGCTTCATGCCGCCGGAGAGCGTGCGCGCGGGACTCTCGCGCTTGTCCCAGAGCTCCAGCCGGTGGAGATACTTTTCGGCGCGCTCACGGGCCAGCGCCAGCGGCAGGCCGTAATAGCCCGCTTGGGTGGCGAGGATGTCTCCCACCTTCTCGAAGTTGTTGAAATTGAATTCCTGCGGTACCACGCCGATGTGCCGCTTGGCCCGGGGAAAGTCGCGGTCGATGTCCGTGCCGAACACCGAGACGCTTCCGCCGGTCTTCCGCACGAGGGAACAGATGATGCCGATGGTGGTGGATTTGCCCGCACCGTTCGGCCCCAGCAACGCGAAGAAATCCCCCTCCTCCACATCGAGATCGATACCCTTCAGCGCTGACAGGCCGTTGGCGTAGGTCTTGGAGAGTTGCCGGATGGACAGGGCCAGACTCATCTCGGGTTCATGCTCCGCTGCGCGGTTGACCAGTCAATGGTATCCAGCCTCGGGGCGTGACGGCACCCGCGCCGGGGGACGCAGCGTCATATTGCCGATGGCACATGACGCAAAGAGGCCTTTCTGTGGGAGTGAGCGCCCGGAACGAGGCCATCACCGCCCCATACACAAAAAACCCCGGTTACACCCGAACTAACGGGCGCATACCGGGGTTCCTGCAGGGCCACCTCAGGTGGCCCAAGGCTCAGAAGCGGCGACGCGGGGCGCCAGCGTTATCGCGCGGCTTGCGCTCTTCTGCCTGATTCACACGAATCGTGCGACCGCTCAGGTTGCGACCGTTCATCGACTGGATCGCTTCTTCAGCTTCGGCGTTGTTCGCCATTTCGACGAACCCGAAGCCCTTGGAACGACCGGTTTCGCGGTCCATGATCACAGTGGCCCGGCTGACGCTGCCGAAGGCCTCGAAGGCGTCGCGCAGTTCCTGCTCGTTGGTGGTGTAGGCAAGATTGCCAACATAGATGTTCATTCGACTACAGTCTCGAAACGTGCCGTGCTGGCATGGGGCCACTATCGAATATGCACAGGCACGGACTATCAGATAGTGGTTGCGGAACCACTCGGGGCGGTGCCGAATTCGCGCGAAGATGGCGTCCCCTAGGGGATTCGAACCCCTGTTACCGCCGTGAAAGGGCGATGTCCTAGGCCTCTAGACGAAGGGGACGGCGCTTCCGCGAAGCCGCGCATTCTAGGGAGGCCCCCCGGGAGCGTCAAGCAAGGCGCGCAAACATTTTATGCTGATGCCAAACGCCACCTGTTCCTCTCAGGCAGTTCCCTCTTCACGAAGGTCGAGCGAGGCGGAATTGATGCAATAGCGCAGCCCGGTGGGGCGCGGACCGTCCGGAAAAACATGCCCCAGATGCGAGCCACACGCGCGGCATGTCACCTCGGTGCGCAGCATGCCGTAGCTGTTGTCGGTCTCGGTGGCTACTCCCTCTTCCGCCACGGGAGCGTAGAAGCTCGGCCAGCCCGAGCCGCTGTCGTACTTGGTGGACGAATGGAACAGGGCTTCGCCGCAGCAGGCACACAGGTAGGTGCCAGGCGTCTTGGTATTCCAGTACTTGCCGGTGAAGGCCCGCTCGGTGCCCTTCTGACGGCAGATGTTGAACTGCTCCGGCGAGAGCTTGTCGCGCCACTGCTCGTCCGATCCCGATCCGCTCATGTCGATACTCCCGTATACGCCCTGTGGCTCGCAGTTCCGGAGCCCGCGAGCCATCACTATACTGACCGGCCACTCCGGAGACACCCCGTCCGATGCGCGACTACCTCAAATCCCACAAGCTGGCCAATGTCTGCTACGACATCCGCGGCCCTGTCCACGAGCGCGCTTCGGTGATGGAGGAGGAAGGCCACCGCATCCTCAAACTGAATATCGGCAATCCCACGCCCTTCGGCTTCGATGCCCCCGAGGAAATCCTCGTCGATGTCATCCACAACATCCCCGAGTCGCAAGGCTACTGCGACTCCAAGGGCCTGTATTCCGCACGCAAGGCGGTCATGCAGTACGCCCAGCAGCGGGAAATCACGGGCGTGGAGGTGAACGACGTCTACCTCGGCAACGGCGTGAGCGAACTGATCGTGATGGTGATGCAGGCGCTTGCCAACGACGGCGACGAGATCCTGATCCCCGCACCCGATTATCCGCTGTGGACTGCAGCGACCACACTCGCCGGCGGCACCGCCGTGCACTACCGCTGCGACGAGCAATCGGACTGGTACCCGGATCTCGCCGACATCCGATCCAGGATCACCGACCGGACGCGCGCCATCCTGGTGATCAATCCCAACAACCCCACGGGCGCCGTGTATCCACGGGAGATTCTCGAAGGCATCGTGCAGATCGCGCTCGAGCACGGGCTGGTGATACTGGCCGACGAGATCTACGACAAGATCCTCTACGACGACGCGCAGCACACCTGCCTCGCGAGCATTTCGCCAGAACCGCTCTGCCTCACCTTCAACGGCTTGTCCAAAACCTATCGATTGGCGGGTTTCCGTTCCGGCTGGCTGATCGTCTCGGGAGCCAAACACAAGGCGCGGGACTTCATCGAAGGTCTGGACATCCTCGCCTCGATGCGCCTGTGCGCAAACGTGCCAGCGCAACACGCGATCCAGACATCGCTCGGCGGCAGGCAGAGCATCAACGACCTGATCCTCCCCGGCGGCCGCCTGCTCGAGCAGCGCGACCGCGCATGGGAACTGCTGAACCAGATCCCCGGTGTGAGTTGCGTCAAACCGCGCGGCGCGATCTACCTCTTCCCCCGCCTCGACCCCAAGGTTCACCGCATCCACGACGACGAGAAACTCGTTTTCGACCTGTTGACCCAGGAAAAGATGCTGCTGGTACAGGGCACCGCCTTCAACTGGCCAGAACCGGATCATCTTCGCGTGGTCTTCCTGCCACGCGCCGAACAGATCGAGGACGCCGTAGGCAGGCTGGGCAGATTCCTCAAGACCTACAGCCAGTAGCGCTGAAATTTCAGCAGGCGAAACCCAGGGCGCGCAATCGCTCTGCAAGAGCAATCGGTGTTTTCCCGTAACGCCAGGCACTGAATTCGCGCCGCTCCGGGTACTCCTTCCGTAACCGGTCGAAGCCCGCTGCACGCAGCGCCGGATCGCCGATCAGAGATGCGCGCAACCGGGCATCGTCCGAGCGCAGATCGTAGGCAGCCAGCACCGCTTGCTGCCAACTGGCCGCCCACGCCGGCAGCTTTCCTGCTGCGGGCAGCGCCACCGTGGATTCCTCGATATGCGCGCTGCCGGGCGCACAAAAGTCGAGCGCCGCCCGGATGACCGCCAAGGCACCGCGACGTTTGCCATCAGCCGCATAACCCGCGATATGGGGTGTACCGATCATGCAGCGCGCGAGGAGCTCCGGGTCGTACTCCGGCTCCGGCTCCCAGACATCCAGCACCGCGCGCATATGGGGCCTCTGTCGCAGCACTGCCAGCAAGGCGGCGTTGTCCACCACTGCCCCGCGCGCGGTATTGATCAGCAGCGCGTCCTCGCGCATCTGCCGGAGCCTCACATCGTCCAGCAGGTGGAAGGTGGGGTGGGCGCCATCCAGCGTAAGAGGCACGTGCAGGCTGAGCACATCGCAGTCCAGCGCCTCCCCTATCGGGGCATTTCCCGGGATGTCCGTGCGGAAGGGGTCGCAAGGCCGGCAATGCACACCGATGTCTTGCAGGCGCCGCAGCAGCCGCGAACCCACCTCACCACAACCCACCACGCCCACGCGCCGTGACTCGAGCTCTCCGTCCCCGGGGAACGCCACCGCCAGCGCGGCGAACACGTAGTCCACCACCGACTCCGCATTCGATCCGGGCGCGGACACGAAGTGGATCCCGCGGGCGGCAAGCGCGGAAACATCAACATGATCGACCCCCGCGGTGGCGGTACCCACGAAGCGCAAGCGGCTGCCCGCAACAAGATCGTCATCCACCCGCGTGACCGAACGCACCAGCAAGGCATCCGCGTCGCGCACCGCCTTCGCATCGATCGCACGGCCTGGCAGCAAGCGCAGCTCGGCCAAAGGCGCGAGCAGCTCCGCGGCGCAAGGGATGTTTTCGTCCACGACCACTTTCATTCCGAACCCTCTGTCAGACGATGCAGCCGCTGGCGCAGACGCTCGCCGAAGCCGAGATGCCTGCCCAGTGAGTCCAGCCGTCCTGGATCGACGGCAGCGCGATGGAACTGCGGTGGCGCGAGGAGCGCATCTTCTGCAAGTTGCGTCAGTTGGCGCGCCATGCGCAGTTGCGGCGCATGGGCATCGAGCGATGCCGCGATACGCGCGGCGCCTCGTCGCCCGGAAGCCGCGATGCCTGGGAGATCCGCGAGGATGTTCTCCACATCTTCGTACTGCCCGAGCAGCGACACGGCCGTGCGCTCACCAATACCCGGCACGCCAGGGATGTCGTCGATGCTGTCACCGGTCAGCGCAAGGCGGGCCGCCAACTGCTCTGGGCGGATACCCTGCAGCGCCATCCACCCGGCACGGTCCTGAGGTTCGGCTTTCGGAAAGTCCCACAGGACATCATCCGCGACGCAGAGCAACTGCCCGAGGTCCTTGTCCCGGCTGAGCACCACACAGCGATGCCCCGAGGCACGCGCGTGACGGGCAGCGCTGGCGAGCAGATCGTCAGCCTCGTAGCGCGGACTGGCGACACAACTGATGCCGAGCGCCTCTGCCAGTTCGCGACACGCCGACAACTGGAACGCCAGTTCGGGATCGGGCAAGGCGCGGCGCTGCTTGTAGCCGGGATGGATAGCGTGGCGGAAACAGGTGCCCAGACTCTCGTCGAAGGCCGCGAGGAATTTGCCCTCGCGCGACTGTTCGATCATGGCAGCGAGGGAGCCGGCAAATCCCGCAACGGCATGGGTCGGCATACCCGTAGCCGATACAGCACCAGGCGGTATCGCGAACCACGCGCGAAAAATGTAGATCGAGGCATCGATGAGGTGAACGGTTGGCCTCATGCCAGCCACGCGGGGTCGAGCTTGAAATCCGCCTCATTCAGCCGCGCTCCGAGTCCTGACCACTGCGCCAGAGCAGCGTGGAAACGGCGCGCCCGCTCAGGCAGCCCTTCCCGGCAGCGACGGTGTACCTCCGACTGTATGGCGCGGGCGAAGCCCGCCGCGTCAGCGGGAGCGCCGTCGAGATTGTCGATGCTTGGCCGGAAGGGCAATCCACAGGCCTGACTGAAAATCCACTCGAGCGCCTGAGGCCTCGGCTCGAGGGATTCGAACTGCGCCTGACGCTCGGCAGAGCGGCCATCCGGCGAATACCAGTACCCGTAGTCGGGCAACAAGCGGCGCTCGGGGCCCGCAACGCACCAGTGCGCGATCTCGTGGAGTGCGCTGGCGACATAGTCATGACGGAACACGATCCGATGCCAGCCGCACTTCGCATCTGCCGGCAGATAGACGGGTTCTTCGCCGCCATGGACGAGGCGCGTGTTCTCCTGCCCGCTGAACAGTGCGTCGAACAGTGCGCACAGGGCGAGGTGATCGAGGGGCGCACCGCGGGCGGGAAGGCTCATCCGACAGCTTTCTTGCGGATCCGGAAACGGAATTCTCCGCCCTCCTCTGCGCTCTCAAGCAGGCTGTGGCCGAGGAATTCGCAGAATCGCGCGATATCGCGCAGCGTCGAAGGGTCGGTGGCGAGCACGACCACTTCCTCGGAGGGCTGCATGTCCCGCACCCTGTTGTGGAGCATCATCACCGGCTCGGGGCACCAGAGGCCTCGGGCATCGAGTTCGCCGGAGGTGCAGACCGGTTCGTTCACGGGTGCTGCACTACGTCTTCACGCCGCAGAATCTGGCAACTGGCGGACTCCTGATCGAAGAACAAACGCAATTCACCGCGCTCCAGTTGGCGCCGCACCTGCGCGACCTTGGTGGCAAGCGGCACCTCCCGCTCGCCGTATTCGGTGCCTTCGCGGGTGACGAACTCCTCTATCACGCCCTGGAGGGCACCTTCGCTCAGGTCCCTCCAGGGAATCTCGACTGCACTCATTTCGCCGGTTTGCGGAACCGCAGCGTCATGCGATCGGTTTCACCGATCGCCAGGTACTTCGCACGGTCCTTGTCGCCAAGGCTCAGTGTGGGCGGAAGCGTCCAGACGCCTTCCGGGTGGTCGTGGGTGTCGGCGGGGTTGGCGTTCACCTCGCTTTTCTCCTCGAGCACGAAGCCCGCTTTCGTCGCCACGTCGATCACGAAGGACTCGGGAACATAGCCTTTCTCATACATCTCCGGCCGCGTCACGGTGCGAAGCGTGCGGTGCTCCTCGACACCCAGCACGCCACCGGGCTTGAGTGCCCGGAAGGCAGCCGCGAATACTTTTTCTTCGCTCTTGCCGTCATCGACCCAGTTGTGGACGTTACGGAAGGTGAGGACCATGTCCGCCGTTTCTGGCGCGATGAAGTCGAGCCGGTCGGGCGCAAGGAAATCGGCAACCTGCACGCGGTCATACACGGCGGGTGAACCGGCCATCTTGGCGTTGAAATTCGCCCGGCTCTTCCGGTAGTACGCGCCATCCTCGCCGGGAACGTCACCCGGATAGGCGGCAGCGACCAGCTTGCCCTTCTCACGCAGGTAGGGCGCGAGAATCTCCGTGAACCAACCACCACCCGGCGAGAGTTCCACCACCGTCATGGTGGGCTGGATGCCGAAAAAGGCGAGGGTTTCGCCCGGATGTCTGGCGGCATCCCGGGCGCGGTTCTCCGCGCTGCGTTGGGGGCCGGCAACGGCAGAGGCGAGGTCTGCCGGCACATCTGCGAGCACGGATAGCGAAACGAGGCAACCCGCGGCAACGGCGGCGGCACGGGCTCGGAATACGGACAGCGCTTTCATGAAGGACTCCTTGTGGGGTGTAGGCGTTGCTAGTATACGGGCCCACCCGTGCGGCCGGAGCACCGCGTATGCATACCTACCGGATCATCTCCTTCATCGCCGACGACAGGCCGGGCCTGATCGAAGAGATGTCCGACGTGGCAAACGCGCACGGGGCGAACTGGCTCGAGAGCCGCATGAGCCAGCTCGCGGGCAAGTTCGCAGGCATCGTGCGCCTCTCTGTGCCCTCGTCCCGGTTGCTGGAGCTTGAGCGCGCGCTCGCGGCGCTGGATCGAGTGGGTCTCACCTTGCGCTTCGAATCGGCTGCGCCGGGACTCCCCCCGGATCAGGGAAACAGCCACCATCTGGAGATCCTCGGCTACGACCGCCCGGGCATCCTGCACGAGTTCGCAGCAGCGCTGGCGCAACGCGGTATCAACGTGACGGACCTGCGCAGCGAGATCCGGCGCGCACCCGGAAACCCTGACCCGCTATTCCACGCCAGCGCGGATATCGCGCTGCCGGAAGCGCTCGATATCGGGGAATTGCGCAGCGCGCTCGAGAGCATCGCCCGGCAGATGGGCATCGAGTATGCGTTGACGACAACACGGGCCTGAGCGCTTCTCAGCCCGGCGCCACCGGACTCATATGCAACAGCCCGCCTTCTGCCTCCGCGCTGTAGACACGCACGGCACCTGCAGCCAGATCGGCCAGGAAGCGCTCCAGCAGAGCCTGCTCCCACGCGGGCTGGGGATCATCTCCCGCGAGGCGGGGTGCGGACGACAGCCCGGAGGTAGCCCTGAAAACCAGTGATACCTCCGAGCGGGAGCGATCGGTGATCGCGCAATAGAGCAGCAAGCCGTCTTCCGCGAGCGGTGCACCAACCGCCCGCAAGGCCCCCGCCTGCAAGCGCTCGCCGGGCATCAGCAGTGTGCTGCGAAACACGGGCGCACCGCCCTCGATCACGACGATGCATCCGGCCCGCACGCGAGGATTGCGGTACTCGATGAATCCGCAGCCTGCGCAGTGATCTCTGTTGCGATCCTCGCCCTCCGGCACGCCCGATACGAGCCGCGAACCACAGCGGCGGCAGAATGCAGGGCTCATGCGGGCTTTCTTTCGGCAAGTGGAGGAGACGCACCAGCGGAATCGCCCCCCATCCCCGCGCGCAGGAGCACTGCGCCCGCAGCCGCTCCCAGCGCAGCCAGCAGGAAGACCGCGTGCTGGCTGCGATCCCACAGCCACCCGCTGCCGAGCGCTCCCAGCGCCCCACCGGCCCCGAAACTGATCGCGCTGTACAAGGCCTGGCCCTGCCCCTGGTCTGCGTACCCGAAGTGACGCCGCACGAACTCGATGCCCGCGGCATGGAAGCTGCCGAACGTGGCTGCGTGCAGGCACTGCGCCAGCACGAGCACCGTCACTGAACCGGCACCGAAGCCGATCATCAGCCAACGCAAGGCAGCGAGCAACATGCTCACAACCAGCACGCGGCGCAAGCTGAACCGCCCGAGCACGTGATGCGCCACGGCGAAGAAAAGGATTTCCGCGATCACACCCAGAGCCCAGAGATAACCGATGGCGGTGCTGGAATAACCCTCACGCGCGAGCAGCAGGCTGAAGAAGCCGTAGTAAGGCGCGTGCGACAGCTGCAGAAGGAACGATGCACCGAGAAAACTCCAGAGCACCCGGCTGCGCAGCAGCGCGCCTACACCACTCCCGTGGCGCCGTGGTTCGGGCGGCGCGGCATCGCGGATCGCGAAACTCCCCGCCACCAGCATCAGCAACGGCAACATCATCACCACAGGAAAGCGCGCGACGCCCGCATGATCGAAGAGCATGCCGACCAGCACCACCAGCACCACGAAACTGATGGAACCCCACAGGCGCACCTGCCCGTAGCGATGCACCTCGCTGCCCATCGCGGCCAGCGTGATCACCTCGTACTGCGCGAGGATCGCACTCCAGAAAAAGGTATGCAGTGCGATGCACATCGCGACCCATGCGACGCTCTCTCCCGCAGGAAGCAGGGCGAAACAGAGTGCCGCCATCACGGCACCCGCGCGGATGATCAGGAGCCGGCGTCCGCTTCGGTCTGCAATCCAGCCCCAGAAATTCGGCGCCACGATCCGGGTGCCCGATGTGACGGCGAGCACGATCCCGATGGCCGCGGCACTCAGCCCGGCCGACTCGAGGTACAGGCTCCAGTACGGAACCATCACCCCCAGACAGGCGAAATACAGGAAGTAGAACGAGGAGAGCCGCCAATACGGAAACGCGGCAGACCGGCCGCTCATGCCCCGGCAGCGGGCGCTGCGGCAGCGATGCGCGGCGTGGCGCACTGCACATCGGCGTTCTGGGCGCGGTGCCGTAGCCAATGATCCATCAGCACCAGCGCGAGCATCGCTTCGGCGATAGGCGTGGCACGAATGCCGACGCAGGGATCGTGACGGCCGTGCGTCACCACCTCGAGCGGTGCACCGCTGGCGTCGATACTGGGCCCGGGCAAACGGATGCTGGAGGTGGGCTTGATGGCGAGCGAGACCAGGATGTCCTGCCCCGTCGAGATGCCGCCCACCACGCCGCCCGCGTTGTTGGCGAGAAAGCCTTCGGGGGACATGCCGTCGCGGTGCTGGCTGCCTGTCTGCGCGATGGAAGCGAAGCCCGCGCCAATCTCAACGCCCTTCACGGCATTGATGCCCATCATGGCGTGCGCGATGTCGGCATCGAGGCGGTCGAACACCGGCTCGCCAAGGCCCGGCGGCAGGCCGCTCGCCACCACGTTGATCCGCGCGCCGATGGAATCACCGCTCTTGATCAGCGCCTGCATGTAGGACTCGAGTTGCGGGACTACGGCGGGGTCCGCGCAGAAAAACGGGTTCTGATCCACCGCGCTCCAGTCGGCGAGCGGCGCCTCGATGGGGCCCAACGCGGCCAGATACCCGCGCACCTGCACACCGAGGCGCTCGCGCAGGTACTTCTTCGCGATGGCGCCGGCCGCGACGCGCACCGCTGTTTCACGCGCGGAAGAGCGCCCGCCGCCGCGATAGTCGCGGAAGCCGTATTTCTGGGTGTAGGTGTAATCCGCGTGATTGGGGCGGAAGGTGTCCTTGATCGCGGCGTAGTCCTTGGAACGCTGGTCGGTGTTTTCGATCAGCAGTCCGATGGGCGCACCCGTCGTGCGCCCCTCGAAGACACCGGAGAGTATGCGCACCCGGTCTTCTTCGCGCCGCTGCGTCGTGTAGCGCGACTGCCCGGGTTTGCGCCGGTCGAGATCGGGCTGCAGATCGTCCTCGCAGAGTTCCAGCCCGGGCGGACAGCCGTCGACGATGCCGCCGATGGCGACACCATGGCTTTCGCCGAAGCTGCTCAACGTGAAGAGTCTGCCGATGCTGTTGCCGGACATGGGAGCCGCGATGTGACGGGACGGTGGCGGGAGTATACGGTCTGCGGGTGCGGGCCGTCCCTCAGGCCGGGAGATCGGCAGCGCGGATCAGCGCTACGCCCTGCCCGCCTCGCTCGAAATCCGGCCACACCATCGGCAAGCGCGGGTAAGCAGCCTCCAGAGCCGCGGCACTGGCGCCCACCTCGAGCACGAGCATGCCGTCGTCGCTCAGGTGCGCGCGCGCTTCCTGCAGGATGCGGCGCACGAGATCGAGGCCATCCGCTCCCGCCGCGAGACCAAGCCGGGGCTCGTGCCGGAATTCGGCCGGCAGGGCAGTCATCTCTGCGGCATCGACGTAGGGCGGGTTGCAGAGAATGAGTTCGTAACGCTCCCCTCCAAGCCCCGCGAACAGATCGGATTCGATCACCCGCACGCTCTCCTCAACGGCGTGAAGACTGACATTGCGCCGCGCCACCGCAAGGGCCGCCGGTGAGATGTCCGCAAGGTCGACGCATGCGCTATCGAAGTGCAGCCCCGCGGCGATCCCGATGCAACCACTGCCGCAACAGAGATCGAGAATACGCGAGGGCTCCAGCCCGCCCAGCCACGGCTCGAAGCCCGACTCGATCATCTCGGCGATCGGCGAGCGCGGCACCAGCACGTTCTCGTCCACCGCGAAGCGCAGCCCGGCAAAGTGGGCCTCACCGAGCAGGTAGGCCACCGGCACGCGATCCACCACGCGGCGCTTGAGCAACTGCGCGAGGCGCTCGCGCTCGGGCGTGGCTACGCGGGCATCGAGCACCCACTCCGGGCTGTCGAAGGGCAGCGCGAGGGCGCCCAAGACCAGCCAGCGTGCCTCGTCCCAGGCGTTGTCCGTGCCGTGCCCGTAGTGCAGCCCCGCGCGCAGAAAACTGCTCACGCTCCAGCGCAGGCAGTCACGGAGGCTCTGCATCTCGCCGAGCGCCTGCTCAATGGTCTTGGGACTGATCACGCTTCCTCCAGAAATCGAGTATGCAGGCCGCGATGGCGGGCGCTGCGTCCAGCATATGCCAATGATGGGAGCCCGCGATCTCCGCGATTACGAGCCCCGGAAACCAGTCCGTGATGCCCGGCATCTGCGCAAGACGGGCACGGGTATCACCGGCGAGAACGAGCATTGACGGCGCTCGTACCGCAGCGAAAATCGCCCGGACGTGCGGCCCCGAAAGCTTGAGGGCCGAGGCATAACGAAGGCGAGCATCGGTGCGCCAGCGATAGCCGCCCGCGCAGGCCTCGAGGCTGCGCCCGACCAGCATCTCGACGGCGCGCGGATCTGTGCCGCTCGCCCGGCAGCGGGCCGAGATGGCCTCTTCCATGCTGGCGAACACCCGCGCCGCACGCGGCTCGCGCGCGCCGTAATCGTGGGCAAACGCGCGCAGCTGTGTGACGGTATCCGCAGGATCGAAAGGCGGCGCGGCCAGCCCGTCGAGCAGCACTAGACTGCTGATGCGCTCAGCCTCGACGGCGGAGAGCAGCGTTGCGATGGCAGCACCGCGTGAATGCCCGAGCAGGCGGTAGCGCGCCAGGCCAAGCTCACGCGTGAGCGCGACCAGATCCGGCAGATCGTCCCAGATGTTGTAACTGCCTTCGGGGCCGCGGTGATCGCTCTGGCCGTTACCCGGCAAATCAGGGGCTATCACGCGGCAACCCTGCAGCAGCGGCGCAAGCGCATCGAAGGAGGCAGCGTTGTCCAGCCAGCCGTGCAGCGCGAGCACGGCAGGCTCTTCGGGCTCGCCCCACTCACGCCACGCCAGACGCGCACCGCGGATGCGGGCCGAATGCTCCCGCGGCCTGCGCGCGGCATCGCTCACGGCAGGAGCTTGTGCAGGATGGCCTCGCACTGCGGCTGGCTCATGAAACGCGGCACAGGGTAGAAGCCCTGTGCCTCGGCCATCGCACGGCGGGCTATCTCCGGGATGTCAGAGACCTTCAGTGTGGACACAGTCTCGGGGATGCCCACGTCGCACGCGAGTTCACGGACGCGCGCGATGAAGGCCGACACGGCCTGTGACTGCGACGCGGCGGCATCGGCCGCTCCGATGGCGCGGGCGAGTTCGGCGAGTTGTGGCGCGGCAGCCTC
This sequence comes from uncultured Gammaproteobacteria bacterium, assembly GCA_903921135.1. GTDB lineage: Bacteria > Pseudomonadota > Gammaproteobacteria > Pseudomonadales > UBA5518 > UBA5518. The sequence goes on along the minus strand of CAIXOY010000220.1, from coordinate 67 downwards.
TGCGTAGAAGTCGAGGATGTGCGGCAAGACGATCGCGTTCGCGAGCCCGTGGGGCGTGTGGTAGAGC
>CAIXOY010000219.1 GCA_903921135.1 uncultured Gammaproteobacteria bacterium | reverse complement strand
TGCCACACGCCCCAGGATCTCGTGCTCGAAGCCTTCGGCCATCTCGCCCGTACGCGGTGCGAGCCTGCCGACGGGCGTGGCAGCTGCGCCGATGATGGCCACCCCCGGCATGCTGCGCGTCGTCATGCGGGTTGTGCGGCGAGCCAGTCGGCGCGCAGCAGGCGTTTCTTGATCTTTCCCGAGTCCTCCCGCGGGAGGGCTCGCACGAAACGGAATTCGCGCGGCACCTTGTAGCCTGCAACGTGGTGACGCAACGCGCTCACCAGTGACTCGGTGCTCAGATCGGATTCGGATTCCACCACCGCCACCAGGCGCTCGCCGTATTCGGCGTCGGGGATCCCGAAGACGGCGCAGTCGCGCACGCCGTCCAGGTTCACGAGCTCGTGCTCCACTTCGGCGGGGTAGATGTTCACGCCGCCCGAGATGACCATGTCTGATTTGCGGTCGCTGATGTAGAGGTAGCCATCGGCATCCAGATACCCGATGTCGCCGGTGCGCACGAAATCGCCTTCACGCGCTTCCGCGGTTTTCTCCTCGGCGTGGTGATACGCGAAGTAGGGCGTTGTTTCCGAGCTCACCTGTATCTCGCCTGCCACGCCTTCGGGGCAGTTGCTGCCATCCGCCGCGGCTATGCGGATCTTCACGCCCGGCGCGGCATGGCCCACGCTGCCCTGATGCGCAGTCCAGCCCGTGCTGTCGGAGACGCTGATGATCCCGGTCTCGGTCATCGCGTAGTACTCGTGGATCACGGGCCCCCACCACGCAATCATCTGGCGCTTGATGTCGGGCGGGCAGGGCGCCGAGCCGTGGCAGACGAAGCGCAGGCTCGACAGGTCGTGACGAGCGCGCACGGCCTCGGGCAGCGCGAGCAGGCGCACGAACATCGTCGGCACCATGTGCAGGTGCGTGATCTGCCAGCGCTCGATCAGTTCGAGGAGCTCAGCGGCATCGAAGCGCGGCTGCAGCACCAGCGTGCCGCCGAGCGCCGCGACGCGCATCGCATAGGAATTGGGCGCGGAGTGGTAGAGCGGCCCGGTCATCACTGCGCGCAGTCCCTCGCCCTCCAGCCCGAACGCGAGCGCTCCGCGCCGCACCGCCGCCATCGCCACTTCCGGTGCCACGGCCTTGCGTCGTACGCCTTTGGGGCGTCCCGTGGTGCCCGAGGTGTAGAAGAGCGGCTGGGCCATCATCGGCTGCGCCGTGTTCCATTCTTCGTGCGCCGCGATCCAGCCTGACCACTCCGGTACGGCGCCGGGTGCACGCGTGCGCTCCGGTGGAATCCTGTAGGCGCTGGCGACTTCGGGTGGTGTTTCGACCGCAATCACTTCGCGACCCGCACAAACGGCCAGCACGGATTCTGTCAGCAGGTCCGTGTGCGCGATCACCGCGCGCGCGTCGCAGTCATCGAGGATGTAAGCGAGTTCCTCGGCGGTGAGGTGCCAGTTCAGCGGCACGGTGGATGCCCCGAGCATGCCCGCGCCCTGCGTGGCTTCGAACCACACGAAATCGTTGCGCATGAGGAGAGCTACGGAATCGCCCTGCCAGATGCCTGCGCCGTGAAGCGCCGTGGCGGCCCGCCTCGCGTTCGAGGCAAGGCGGGCGTGATCCAGCAGGCGGTTGCCGCTGACCAGTCCGACGGGCAGGGGTTGCGCCACTGCGGCCTCCTCAGGCGTTCACGTCGATCACGATGCGGCCCTGCACCTTGCCAGCCAGCAGCTCCGCTGCCAGTTCCGGTGCCCGCGCCAGCGGCTCCACGCGGTAGATGCGCGCGAGTTTTGCCGGGTCCACGAGCTCGGCCAGGCGATCCCACGCGTGCTGGCGACGGGGAATCGATGCCATCACCGAATCGATACCGCGCAGCGTCACGCCGCGCAGAATGAAGGGCATCACGGTGGTGGGGAGTCCGGCGCCGCCGGCGAGGCCACAGGCCGCGACGATGCCTTCATAGCGCGTTTGGGCGATGGCCGTGCCCAGCACCTTGTCGCCCACGGTGTCGACTACGGCTGCCCAGGTCTCGGCTTCGAGGGGCTTTGCGTCGCGCGCGAGTTGCTCGCGGGCGAGGAGTTCGCTCGCGCCCAGTCCGCGCAGGAACTCACCCGTCTCCTCGACGCGGCCCGTGAGTGCGGTGACCTTGTAGCCGAGCGCAGACAACAGCATCACTGCCACCGAACCCACGCCGCCCGCCGCCCCGGTCACCAGCACGGGGCCCGCGTCGGGGCGCACGCCATGGTCGGTGATGGCTTGCACGCAGAGCATGGCGGTGTAGCCGGCGGTGCCCAGCGCCATTACCTGCTCGGCGCTGAAGGCTTGAGGGATGCGCACCAGCCAGCCGGCCTGCAGGCTGGCGCGCTGGGCGAGGCCGCCCCAGTATCGCTCCGAGAGCCCGAAGCCATTCACCAGCACGCGATCGCCCGCCTGCCACTCGGGGCTGCGGCTCTCGCGTACCGTGCCGGCCAGGTCGATGCCGCAGACCATCGGCAGGCTGCGGCAGATCTTGCCCTTGCCCGTGATGGCAAGGCCGTCCTTGTAGTTCAGGGTGGAGCAGGCGACGTCCACGGTCACATCGCCTGCGGGCAGCGACAGCGCGTCTATCTCTTCCAGCGTGCCGCGGGTGCGGCCATCGATGTCTCGCGCGACTATCGCCCGGATGTTGTCTGTCACGGTTGGAACTCCTCGTTGATGCAGGTTGCAGGGAACCCCGCATCGCAGCCGGCAGGCTAGCAGCGGCCCGATGACGGGGCTTATGTGAAAGGGAAAAACTGCTTTGCGATTCCGCCTCAGCCCTGGTGACGCAGGGCATCGCGCGCAGTGCTCGGGGTGATCCCGAAATGGCGCTTGAAGGCGGTGGTGAAATTGCTCGAATACTCGTAGCCCACTTCGAAGGCGATCTCGGTGATGCTGAGGTCGGTGGTCTCGAGCAGACCCTTGGCCTTTTCCATCCGCAGCGACTGCGTGAAATCGAAAATCGTCTGGCCGAAGAGCTGCTTGAACGCATGCATCAACTTGGCCTCGTTGATGCCCACCGCACGCGCCAGCGTGGTGATCGTGGGTGGCGCGAGGAACTCCTGCTCGAGGATGCGGCGTGCCTGCTGAAGGCACTGCAGGTCCCGGGTGCCGAGTCCGCGGTCCGAGCGCTCCGGATCGCTGCCGTCGATGCCCAGCGACTCGAGGCTGAGCGCGAGCAATTCCAGCGCTCGCGCCTCCACCATCAATTGCCGTACGGGGCTCGCTGCAGGCAGACCGAACAGCGCCGCTGCCGCGCTGGCCATGCCGGCGCGCAGCGGCACATGCTGGCTGTAGTGGCCTGCCGGCTCGCCGGCGATGTAGGCCGCGATAGCCGAGGGTAGATGTGCGCCAAGGTGTGCGAGCCGCTCCGACAGAAACGCAGCCGAGCAGATCAGCGTGACGGAGCGCTCATGCTGGCCTGCGTGATAGGACTCCTGTTTGACGATGCCGTCCGGGTGCAACAGCACGCCGCCGGTGTGATTGTCGATGTGGATCAGACCGTCCTCGCTCACGCGGATATCGCTCACGCCCGAGAGTCGGTAGTGGAACTTGAGGCTCGCGCTCTCGCGCAGGTTGAACTCGACCTTGCTGCCGTAGTGCAGATCCCCGAGCAGCACCTGAAAGCCCGGTCGCAGCTCGATCAGTTCACGGAAGCCCTCGGCGCCCTCGAAGCTCGGCGAGAAGCGCAGGCTCTGTCGCGATTCACTGCCTTCGGGTTGCTCTGCAAGGTGGTAATAGGAGAAAACCGAACGCGGCTCCACGCAGAGTGGCTGCGGAACCGGAGCTGGCTGTGGCGCGGCTTTCATCGGCTGGGTGACGGCCTTGCTGTGTGCTGCGGCGCGATGGTGCGGAGACGGGGGAATCATGTGGTTGGCGCCGAGCTGCTGTCAAACCGCGCGATGCAGCGAAAAAGGGCGCGAATAAGCGAATTTCCGGATCGCATAGGGCCGCCCGGTGCGGCTCGCCTATGCTGGCGGGGCACGCAAGGGGAACACGGGCATGGCGACACTTTTCGGCGGCGGTCTGCTCTTCGACGGCGAGACAGGTCCTCATGCAGGCCTGGGGGTTCTGGTCGACCGCGGGCGCATCCTGCGCGTGGCGCCGCTATCGTCCTTCGATGGTATGGATGTCTCGCGTGTCGACACCGGTGGCGCGACCCTGATGCCGGGCCTGATCGACTGCCACGTCCATCTCTGCAGCAGCAGCGATCCCGGTTTTTTCGCCACGATCCTCGCCACCCCGCGCGAGCGCGCCAGCCTGCAGGTGCTGCAGTCTGCACGCCAGAGCCTGCGTGGCGGTGTGACCAGCCTGCGCGACCTCGGTGGTTTCGAGTTCACCGAGATGCCTGTACGGGACGCCTTCCGCGAGGGACGTGAGCTCGGGCCCACGCTGGTCTGCGCCGGGAAATCCATCACCATGACAGGCGGGCACGCGCACCTGCTCAGCATCGAGATCGACGGCGCTGCGGCTGCCGTGTCTGCGGTGCGGCAGAACATCAAGATGGGCGCTGACGTGATAAAGCTCATCGCCACTGGCGGTGTGGCTACGGCCGGCTTGGACCCGCTCGCGGCGCACCTCACGCGCGAGGAGCTCACTGCTGCCGTGGCGGAGGCGCGCAGGCTCGGGCGTCGCTCTGCCGCCCACGCCCAGGGGGCAGCTGGCATCCTGAACGCCCTGGAAGCGGGCATTGATTCCATCGAGCACGGCTTCCAGATCACCGACGAACTCGCTGCCATGATGGTCGCGCGGGGTACTGTCCTGGTGCCCACCCTCTCGGCCATCGCACGTACGCTGGCAAACGCGGAGGGACGCATGCCCCCGCATCTCCTCGAGAAATCCCTGCGTTTCCGCGACATGCAGCGCGAGTCCTTCCGCCGTTTCCTCGCCGCGGGTGGTCGCATCGCGATGGGCACCGATGCCGGGACACCGTTCAATTTCCATGGCTGCAATGCGCAAGAGCTGCGCGAGATGACAGCGCTCGGCATGTCGCCTGCCGGTGCGCTGCAGGCCGCTACCTCTGCGGCTGCGGACTTGCTGGGGCTCGCGGATCGCGGGCGTATCCGGGAGGGCTGCGCGGCGGACCTGCTGCTGGTCGAGGGTGATCCCTGCGAGGACATCGCGGCCGTTGCAGATACCGCCCACCATCGCGGTGTCTGGAAAGACGGATTCGATGTGCATGCCCTGCTGGGGCGCGCAGGCCGCACCCCCGCAGCGCCTCGCTTCCTCGCGGGCGAGGCGCCGTTCTGAGCGCGGCAATACGCCTGCCGGTCACACTGTTGTCGGGCTTCCTTGGCAGCGGCAAGACCAGCCTGCTGAACGCGCTGCTCACGCGGCCGGAGTGCCGCGATTCCGCCGTCATCGTGAACGAACTCGGTGCCGTGGCCATCGACCACCTGCTGATCGATGTGCGCGGTGAATCGCTTGCGCTCCTCGACAACGGCTGCCTCTGCTGCGCGCTGCGCACGGATCTTCCCGAGGCCTTTGCACGGCTGGATGCTCTGCGTGCGGAGGCAGGACATCCGCCCTTCCGGCGCGTGCTGCTCGAACTCTCGGGGCGTGCGGAACCGGCACCCGTGCTGATGAGTCTTCTGGGCGACCCCGGATTGGCTGCACGCTGCCGGCTGGATGGGGTTGTGGTCACCGTGGATGCCCAGCATGCGCAGGATCAGTTCGCACGCTTTCCCGAATTCGCGCGGCAATTGGCCTTCGCTGACCGCGTGGTGCTGACCAAGACGGACCTGGTGGATCCCGCTGCGGCCGCGCGTGTGAGAAGGCTCGTCCGCCGGCTCGCCCCGCGTGCTCCGGTCCTGATCCGCCGCAGCCTGCCAGCCCGGGCGGCAAGGCTGTTCGGGGCGGGCCTGGCGGGCGCAGCTACGACGCCGGACGCACTGTCTTGGCTGCGGGTGCCTGCAACTGCGCAGGCGCGTCATGGCACGGCCCTCCAAAGCATTGCGATCAGGCTCGATCAGGCCGTGGACTGGGAGCGGCTTCACGATTGTCTCCTCGCGCTGCTCACGCTGCAGGGTGAGCACATCCTGCGCATGAAAGGCGTGCTGAGACTCCGCGATCACCCCTTGCCCGTGGCGCTGCACGCGGTGCACCACC
>CAIXOY010000218.1 GCA_903921135.1 uncultured Gammaproteobacteria bacterium | reverse complement strand
GGAAGGAAGCGATGAAATCGCAGCCCTGGATCCTTGCCTACGAGGACTGGAACGTCGACAACGGGCTCGCATCGGGCTTCCGCGGCAAAGCACAGATCGGCAAAGGGATGTGGGCCAAGCCCGACGAGATGGCCGAGATGGTCCGTACCAAGGCCGCGCACCCCCGCGCCGGCGCCAACTGCGCCTGGGTGCCCTCGCCCACCGCCGCCACGCTGCACGTCATGCACTACCACCAGGTTGATGTGGCCGCACGCCAGGCGGAACTCGCCAGCCGCACCCGCGCCGACCGTGACCTGATCCTGCGCATCCCGCTGCTCGCGGAGCCCGCATCCCTGGACGCTGCGGCCATCCAGCAGGAACTCGACAACAACGCCCAGGGCATCCTCGGGTACGTGGTGCGCTGGATCGACCAGGGCGTGGGTTGTTCCAAGGTGCCCGACATCAACGATGTGGGTCTGATGGAAGACCGCGCCACACTGCGCATTTCGAGCCAGCACATTGCCAACTGGCTGCACCACGGCATCTGCACGGAATCACAGGTGCGAGAAACCTTCGCCCGCATGGCCAGCGTGGTGGACGCGCAAAACGCCGCGGATCCCGCGTATCGCCCGATGGCACCCGAGCTCGAGGGCAGCGTGGCCTTCCACGCGGCGCGCGAACTGGTGCTTGCCGGGCGTGCGCAGCCGAACGGCTACACCGAACCCCTGCTCCACGCGTATCGCCGGCGCGCCAAAGCGCTTGCCGGCTGAAGCAGGCGGACTAGGCGCTCAGGACTGCCCGCGCGAGGGATCGAAGCGCTTGCTGCGCCGGTACGGGAAGGTATCGAACACGAAGCCGTCGCGGATGCGCTGCTGCAGTTCCTGCCAGTAACGGTAGTCATAGAGATCCGCGTGCTGCGCTTCGAAGCCCGAACGCGCCACGGGGTTCCCCGAGAAGAACAGCCGGAATTCCTCAGGGAACACGTCACTCTCCGCAACCGTGTACCAGGGTTGCCCCGACATCATGTCCTCTTCGTTCCGCGGCTCGGGGATCTTGCGGAAATTGCATTCGGTGAGCGGGCAGATCTCGTCGTAGTCGTAGAAGACCACGCGCCCGTGCCGGGTCACGCCGAAGTTCTTGAGCAGCATGTCCCCGGGGAAGATATTCGCCGCCGCCATCTGCTTGATGGCGCTGCCGTACTCGTCCATGGCATCACGCACCGCATCCGGGCCTGCATGCGACAGGTAGATGTTCAGCGGCTCCATGCGGCGCTCGACGTAGAGGTGCCGGATGATGATCCACTTCTCGTCCATCCAGAGCTTCGAGGGCGCCACGCGCTGCAGCTCCGCGATCAGCTCCTCGCTGAAACGATTACGGTAGAAAATGAAATTCGCGTACTCCTGCGTGTCGGCCATGCGGCCCGCGCGATCCGAGCGCGAGACCAGCCGGTACTTCTCTCGCACGATCTCCTCGGTCACCTGCTTGGGCGGATCGAAGCGGTCCTTGATGACCTTGAACACCACGCCGAAGGAGGGCAGCGTGAACACCGTCATCACCATGCCCTTGATGCCCGGCGCGATCACGTAGAGATCGTCGCTCTGCTTCATGTGGCCGATGATGTCGCGGTAGAACTCGGTCTTGCCGTGCTTGTTGAAGCCGATGGAGTTGTAGAGCTCGGCCGCGCCCTTCTGCGGCATCAGCGAGAGCAGGAATCGCACGTAGCGCGAGGGCACCGGCGCATCCACCATGAAGTAGGTGCGCGTGAAGGAGAACACGATGCTCGCGTCATCGGTGTCGGTGAGCAGCGTATCGATGTAGATACCGCTGGACTCGTTGTTCAGGCAGGGCAGGATGAACGGGATCATCTGCCCACCCGCCATCGCACGGCCCACGATGTAGGCGGCCTTGTTGCGGTAGAAGACGGATTCGAGCACCTCCACGCGCAGCGCAGAGGCCTCGATGCCGGCACGGGACAGCAGACCCTCCTGCAGCGCCCGCTCGATGTTCGCGATGTCGCGCTCGCGGTCTTCCCAGGGCAGCGCAAAAGCAAAGTCGTCGAGGACGCGGCCGAGCATCGCCGCCAGCCCCGCAGAGGCGTCGTAGCGCACGTAGATGCTGTATTCGGGCAGCGGCTTGCTGTCCAGC
>CAIXOY010000217.1 GCA_903921135.1 uncultured Gammaproteobacteria bacterium | reverse complement strand
CCGTAGGAGCGGGCCACGCCCGCGACACATTCCGACGGATTTCACCGACGTAGGAGATGGGCCATCCCCGCGACACATTCCGTAGCGGATCAGCCGCCCCGTCCCGCCACGGTGTCGATCATCCGCACCAGTTCGGGCAGGTTGCGGGCGCCGGTTTTTTCCATCACGTGCTGGCGATAGAACTTCACGCTGCGCAGTGACACGCCGAGTTCGTCTGCGATGACTTGGTTGGTCTCGCCGAGGGCGATCTTCTCCATCACCGTACGCTCGCGCGCGTTCAGCGTTGCGAACGCTGCCTCAAGTGCTTTGCGTTCGCCCTCCCGGGCCTGTTTCCCGGCGCTCAGTGCCAGCGCTTTGCCCACGGCCCCGAGCAGCTCGTCGATATCGATCGGTTTGAGCAGAAAATCCACCGCGCCGCCGCGGAATCCCTGCACCACCTCGTGTTCGGCGCTCGCACCGCTCATCAGGACGATGGGCAGGTCTCCTGCGCGTCGCAGCCGCTGTTGCAGCTCCAGCCCGGTGATCTCCGGCATGTCGACATCGCACAGGATGCACGCAGGGCCCGGGTAGCGCGCTGTCCCCGCGGCCAGTTCCTCCAGCAGTGCCAGTGCGGATGCAAAGCTCTCGCAGGCATAGCCCTCCAGTTCGAGCAGCCGCGTGTAGGCCAGCAGGATGCCGGGGTCGTCATCCACCACCAGCACGCACCCGTGGGCGTAGCGCCGTGCCAACGCCTCGTCTTTTACCGTGACAGGGCGTTTGGTTTTCCCGGGCTCGCTCATGCGCCGTGCCCTCCTGCAGGCAGGTCGATGTCCACTCGTGCTCCGCCCTCGGGTCGGTTTGCCAGTGCAAGGCTCGCATCAAAGCCACGCAGGATCTTCCGCGCAAGGCTCAGGCCCAGGCCAAGGCCTGCAGCTTTGCTTGAGTACTTCTGCCAGCCCGCCGCCGCGAGCGCCGCGTCGCTGAATCCGGGGCCGCTGTCACAGATGCTGATATGTACCCTGCTCCCGTCGCGCGAACCGAGCAGGCGGAGTTCGCGTTTCGGGCAGTGCTCCATTGCTTCCATCGCATTGCGCAGCACGTTCAACAGCACCTGGTACAGCAGGCGTTCGTCTGCCCGGCATACGAGGGGCTCGTCCTCGACCTCGAATTGCACATGTATGCCGCGCTCCCGGACTTCCGGCCCGATGAACTGCGCCGCGTCACGGAGCAGTGCGGCTGGATATACATCCGTGATGTGCGCAGGCGCGGGCCGTATGAAGTGACGGATCTTCGCCGTGAGCTCGGATGCGGCGCGGTTGGCCTCGATGATCGCGTCCAGGCTCTGAGTGAGTCCGCGCGGTTCGGGCGCAAGCGCGGTGGCGCTGGTCTCGGCACTCGCGGCTGCCGCCGACATGCGTGTGATCGGCGCGATCAGTTGGGCCTCCAGCGAGGCGGCCAGAAAACCCACCGTGCGCTGCCGGTCGAGCCGCGCCAGTTGCTGCGTGAGCGCGGTGGATTCTGCCGCCGTTGCGATGTCCTCCACGTCCTGCAGACGCCCCTCGAGATTGGTTTCGAGCCGTCCGCGTATGAAGCTGAAGTTTGCCGAAATCACTGCGAACACGGCGATCAGCAGCAGAACCGTCATGCCGGGGCTCTCCAGCGGCAGCACCATCTTCCAGCCCGCCGTCCACATCAGCGTGGCGGCCAGTGCCAGCGCCAGGTACACGGTATAGGTCACCGCCAGGCGCAGCGTGGCGCGATCACGGCGCGCCCGTGCACCTTGCCACGCGGCGGCAACGAGCGCGCCCAGCACCACCAGTATCAGCACGCACTGCAGCGCGAGCCGCGCGTTCTGTCCGGCCATGACGCCCAGCCCTTCCGTCAGCACCACGAAAGCGAGCAGGCGTACCGGGAGTCCACGCGGGTTGCGCTCCGGGGCCGCATCGGCCAAGAGGTTGTACAGGTGGATGTTTGCAGAGGCGAACACTGCCCACGGAATCAGGCGGTAGACAAGTGGCTCGGGCAGGATCGGGGCCAGCACGCCCGTTACCGCAGCCAGCCCGCCCAATGCACCGCTCGCGCACCAGTACCGCACGGCCCGGCTGCGTTGCCCCGACAGCGCCACCCAGGTGTTCAGCGGCAGGATGAGGTGCAGGAACGCGAGCGTCATCAGGATCGTGTAGTTGCTGAGGTTCATGCCGCCATCCTGCCCGGGCCCGCTGCGCGCACCAGCCGGATCTCGACGCAGAGCCCGCCCTCCGGGAGGTTGAGCGCCCGCAAGGTGCCGTTGCATTCCTGCAGCAGGTGCACGGAAATCGCGAGCCCCATGCCCAGCCCCTCGGCCTTGGTGGTGTTGAAGGACTCACCCACGCGCGAGACCTGCTCTTCACTCATCCCCACGCCCGTGTCGCTGACCCGCAAGATCACCGCGCTTGCCTCCAGCGCGCCCTCGAGGAGCAGTTCGCGCCTCGCGCAGCCCTCCATGGCTTCGATGGCATTGCGGATCACGTTCAGCAACACCTGCGACAGCTGTACCTCGCCGCCCATGACCCATGTGTGTGGCGGTGGCGGGTTTCGCCGTAGGGTGACGCCGCCGGCGAGCAGCGCGGGTGTCAGACGGAGGATCGCAGTCTCCAGCAGCGCACCTGCCTCGGCCTGCTCCGACGCCGCCGGCGCATCGACGCCCAGGCGGCGAAAGCCCTGCAGCGTGTGTAGCGCGCGGCGGGCATCCACACTGATGCTGCGGAGCATCCCGGCGATGTCCTCGGGCGCGGTGATGCTCTTGCCGAGGTTGCGCCGCAGCACCTGCGCATTGGCGAGCGCGGCGGCGAGTGGCTGGTTCAATTCGTGCGCCAGGGAGGCCGCGAGCATCGCGATGCTGCGGTCCGCATCTAACGCAGCGAGTTCCTGCCCCAGCGTCTGGCGCTGCGTGGCGCGGGCAAGGTCGCCGGCAGACTGCAGCCGCAGGCTGACGCTCCTGTCGAAGGCCATGCCCAGGAAGCTGATGTGGTTCACCACCGCCGCGATCAGCCCCACGAACACCGGCAGAAGCGGCGTGATGCCGCCGCTCATCGGCGAGAAATCGCCGTGGATCACCGTCACCGCGGACTGGATCAGGAACACCAGACACACCGCCGCGTAGGCCGCGGAGATGGTGTAGGCGTTGATGCTCCGCGCGTCGCGACCAACCTGGAATGCAGACCAGGCAACTGCCAGCGCGGCCGTGGCCACCGACATCCTGTTTATCAGCCCCGACAGCATCCCGAGCTCCAGATACTGCGCGAGGCCGATGGCGGTGATATCGGCGGCAAGCACGGCAACGAGCACGTCGAGCCGCCAGGGGCGGGACTCGAGGCGCAGCGCATAGGCGCCGCTGCTCATGGCGACGACCAGAAGGCCGTTGCCCAACAGCACGCAGGCGAACTCGGATATGTAGCCGCGCAAGGCGTAGGAGAGTATCGAGACGCCGCCCACCAGGCCGGCGGCACACCAGATGCGGACCGAGGCGCGTTTCGTCTCCTCGAGATAGGCCCAGGTATTGATCGACAGCACCACGTACATCAACGCGATGCACACCATCGCGGTGCGCGGGTCGATCATTACCGTGCCCGGGGAGAGGGCGGGGCGGCCCCCGTCATCAGGAGAGTTTTCCGCTCTCGCCGTACTTCGAGAGCAGGAGGTGACGCTTGCCGCCGACGTCTTCGTCTTCAGCCGGCTCCATATCGTCGAAGTCCTGCTCTGCCACGCCGTTGGGCCCCGCAGCGGCGCCCGAGGTCTCAGCCTCGTCAGCCTGCCCGGAGGCCAACACGCTGTTCACGATATTGGCGATATCGCGGTTCAGCGCGGGGTTGTCGTCGTTCATCTCCACGCCGATGGCGAAGCTCTCGAGGGCGTCTTCGGTCTTGTCGTCGATCAGTTGCATGCAGCCGACGGCGAAGTGGTAGAGGTAGGCATCGGGCCCCAGATCGATCAGGGGCTCCCAGGCGTTCTTGGCTTCCTGGATGAGTGTCTGCGAGAGGAACAGCAGCCCCAGTTGGAAGTGCGCGGTCCACAGCGTGGGCTCGAGTTCCACCGCACGCTGCATGCCCTCGATCGCGCGCTGCATCATGCCGAGCTCGGCATATTCGGCCGCCAGTATGTAAATGCTCTTGGCCTGCGGCTGGCTTGCAATCGAGCGCTTGAGATAGGAGATGGTCTTCTCCCGGTCTCCTTCCTCGCTGGCTTTCATCGCCAGGTGGAACAGCTCTTCCGCATCAAGCTCGCTCATCGGCCGGTCTCCTGTTGGGTCTGCGGCGCGGGCGCACGAAAGGCCTGCTGCCGGGGCGCGCCACGCAGCGGAGTATAGGGCCACGGGCAGGGTCGGGAACCCGACCTTGGTCGGGTGCGCGCTGCTGCCCTGCGCCGCTATCGTGCGGTCCGGTCGTGCCGCGCGTGCGCTTTGCCTGCGTGCGGGAGCGACGGTGACCCACCATCCACCGGGGATCGCATGAACACGGATCTGGCCCTGTCGCTTACCAGCGACATGCTGCTCACGGCCCTGCAGGTGTCGATGCCCATTCTTGGCGTTGCGCTGCTGGTGGGCCTTGCCGTGAGCATCCTGCAGGTCGTGACGCAGATCCAGGAGATGACGCTCACCTTCGTGCCCAAGTTGCTGGCGGTGGGTGCCACCGTGCTGCTCCTTGGCCACTGGATGCTGACCACGCTGGCGAATTACGCCACGGCGCTGATCAGCAACATTCCGTCGTATTTCTGAGAGGGGCAAGGCGTGGCCTTCGATGTGGATACAGCCTGGCTCATGACGGTCGTCCTCGTGACGATCCGTCTGGGCGTGCTGTTCTTCGCCACCCCCTTCGATGGCATAGGCAACCTGCCGGTGCAGATTCGCGTGTTCATCACGCTGGCGCTGGCCGTGATGATGGTGGGTGCGAGCGCCCCGGGCGTGCGTGTCATGCCGGCGAGCGTGCCGCAGCTGCTGTCCTGGGGGCTGCGCGAGGCGCTGATCGGGCTGGTGATGGCCTTCGGCCTCTATTGCGTGGTGGGCGCGGTGATGGTCGCGGGCAAGCTGATCGACTTCCAGGCCGGCTTCGGCGCGGCCGAGATCATGAACCCCGCCACCAGTTCCTCGAGCCCGCTCACGGGGACGGTGCTCTCACTCCTCATGGTCACGGTGTTTTTCCTGAGCGGTGCCGCGCATCTCGCGCTGAAGGGCATTGCCTGGTCATTGCAGGTATCGCCGCCCGGCGGGGCCTTCGGCACGCTGCCGCTCGATGCCATCCTCAAACAGTTCGGCATCACTTTCCTCTACGGCTTCGTGATTGCTGCGCCCGTGATCGGCGTGCTGCTGCTCCTTGAGACCGGGCTCGCGATCATGGGGCGCTCCATGCCGCAGCTGAACGTCTATTTCCTGTTCCTGCCGCTCAAGATCGGCGTGGCGCTGGGGCTCACCGCCGTGGCGGTGCGCTACCTCTCGCCCGTGTTCGAGCGGTTGTTCATCGGCACGCTGCGTTACTGGCAGCAGGCGCTGGCCTGAGACGGTAAAGGAACACACCGACCATGGCCGACAGCAAGCCCGACCCCTCAGAGCAGACCGAAGAGGCCACGCCCTTCAAGCTGCAGGATGCGCGCGAGAAGGGCTCGGTATCGAAGAGCACGGAGGTGAATTCCTTCCTGCTGATGCTGGCAGGGCTCCTGTTCCTGCTGGCGGCCGGCAAGGCCTTCATTGACGCCACGCTCGCCCTCTGCGCGCGCATCTTCCGCAGTGCGGGACGGCTGTCCTTCGATCTTCCCCAGTTGCTGGTCACAGGCTCCGACTGGGGTATCAGCGGCGTGGGCATCCTCGCGCCGCTGGTTGCGCTGCTGATGATCGTGGGCATCCTGGCTACCTTCGTGCAGACGGGCCCCGTGTTCAGCTTCCATCCGATCAAACCCGATATCGAGCGCATCAACCCTGTCACGGGTTTCAAGCGGATCTTTTCGATGCGGCTCCTCTACGAGACGCTGAAAACGCTCCTGAAGCTCGGGCTCTTCGGCGTGGTGCTCTACCTCACGCTGCAGGGCATGGTGAAGCCGATGCTCGGTCTCTATGGGCGCGACCACCACGCTTACGTCGGTTTCTTCAACGATCTCTCGGCAAGCCTGATATTCCGGTTGCTGGTGGTGGCAGCTGTCATCGCAGCCATCGACCTGCTCTACAGCCGTTGGGACTTCCTGAAGAAGATGCGGATGAGCCGCAAGGAACTCAAAGACGAGTACAAGCGGCGCGAAGGCGACCCGGCCATCCGCCAGAAGCGCAAGGCGCTCGAGCGTGAGCTGCGCAAGCGCAGCCAGACGCTGGCCAATGTGCCCGAGGCAGACCTCGTCATCACCAACCCCACGCGCTTTGCCGTGGTGCTGAAGTACGACCGCGGCACCATGATCGCCCCCACGCTGGTGGGCAAGGGCGCTGGAGAGATGGCGCGTCTCATCCGCGAGAAGGCCTACCAGCACCGCGTGCCGGTCATCCACTCGCCGCAGCTCGCGCGCAGGATCTTCAAGACCTGCCAGATGGATGCCGTGATCCCGCAGGAAAACTACGTGGCGGTGGCGCGTCTGTTCCGGCAGGCCTACCGCATGCGCGCTGCGCAGGAGGCCACGGCATGAGCCGCCAGAGCGTGGGCCGGCAGATGATCGGTTCGCCCAGCGAGCTCACGCTCGTCGCGGCGATGATGGGCATCCTGCTCGTCCTTTTCACGCCCATCCCGAGCCAGCTGCTCGATTTCCTGCTGCTGCTGAATGTGAGCTTCGGCCTGCTGATCCTGCTGCTCACGTTCTACATGGACAAGCCGCTCACCTTCTCGACCTTCCCCTCGCTGCTGCTGATCGCGACGCTGTTCCGGCTCTCGCTGAACATTGCCGCCACGCGTCTCATCCTCTCCACGGGAGACGCGGGCCACGTCATCGCGGCGGTCGGCAGTTATGTGGTGGGCGGCAACTACGTAATCGGGCTGGTGGTGTTCTTCATCCTGATCGTCGTGCAATACGTGGTGGTCACCAACGGTGCGCAGCGGGTGGCAGAAGTAGCGGCGCGCTTCACGCTGGACAGCATGCCCGGCAAGCAGATGAGCATCGACGCCGACCTGAACATGGGGCTGATCGACGAGGCCGAGGCGCAGACGCGGCGCAAGAACATCGAACGCGAGGCCAACTTCTACGGCTCCATGGACGGCGCCAGCAAGTTCGTGAAAGGCGATGCCATCGCCGGCATCCTGATCATCCTGATCAATATCGTGGGCGGCCTCACGGTGGGCGTGGCCCAGAGGGGCATGAGCTGGAGCGAGGCGCTGGAGCGCTACACCCTGCTCACCGTGGGCGATGGCATCGTCACGCAGATCCCGGCGCTGGTGATCTCCACCGCCACCGGCATCATCGTGACCCGTGCCGCCACCGATGCGCACCTCAGCGAGGAAATTTCCAACCAGGTCGCCAAGTACCCGAAGAGCCTGGTGATGCTGGGTGTCGTGCTGCTCGCCTTGATGCTGCTTCCGGGCATCCCCGTGTGGCCCATCCTGACGATCCTCGTGTTCGTGGGGTTGGCTGCCTACTTCTCGTTGCGCCGCAACCGTCGCCTGGAAGAGGAGGCGGTCGAGACCACGGTGAGCGAAACCGTTGATGACCAGGATCTCTACGCCCAGATCAACGTCGAGCCCATCGAGGTCTCGGTGGGCACCGCGCTGGTGCCGCTCTTCGGCGAGAAAGACGGCCTGCTCATGGAGAAGATCAAGCTCTTCCGCAAGCAGTACGCCAAGGACATGGGTTTTGTGTTTCCCAGCGTGCGGCTTGTCGGCGAGAGCAAGGTCGACGACGAGAGCTACCAGATCGCCATCCACGACTCGCGCGTCGCCACCGGTCAGATCCATCCGCAACGCATGCTGGCGATCAGTGCCTCGACGCGGCCCACGCCGATCGAGGGCATCGCCACCACGGATCCCACCTACGGTCTTCCTTCGGTGTGGATCGATCCGGCGCAGGCGGTGGAGGCGCGTGAGAACGGCTACACGGTGGTAGACCCCGTGACCGTGATGTTCACGCATTTCAGCGAGACCATCCGCCGGCACGCGCCGGAGTTGCTGAACCGCGTCGAGACGGAGCAGGTGGTGAAGCGCGTGAAGGCCGCACAGGCCAACCTCTTCGAGGAGCTGGTGCCGAACGTGCTCACGCTCACCGATATCCAGAAAGTCCTGCAGCGCCTGCTCGCCGAGAAAGTCTCCATCCGCAACATCTCGCTCATCCTCGAGACGCTGGTCGACCAGGGCAAGCGCAGCAAGGACGTGGAAGAGCTCGCCGAGACCGTGCGCCGCAGCCTGGGCCGCCCCATCTGCGAGAGCCTGCTCGGGCCCGCGGGCGATCTGAAAGTGATGACCATGGACCCGGCCATCGAGCACGTGCTGCAGCTCGGGCTGCGGTCTTCTGAAAGCGGCGTGACGTTGATGGTGGATCCGCGCACCTCCGAGCGGCTGCTCTCCGAGCTCGACAAGATGAGCGAGAAGATGATGCTGCAGAACCTGCAGCCCGTGCTGCTCTGCTCGAGCTCACTGCGCCGTCATGTGAAGAAACTGCTCGACCGTGTGCTGCCGCACGTCTCCGTGCTCGCCATGAACGAGGTGCCCGGCAGCATCGCGATCAGCTCCTTCGGCGTGGTGAAGATCGACCGCAGCCTGATCGAACGCGACCGTGTCGCCGATGTGCGCGACATGCCTGACGCACCCGCGGCCATCCTGCCCGGCGTGCCGCAAGCCCTGCCCGGAGGAGCCCTCTGATGACCGACGTGACCGCCGCGCTCTCGGTGGCGATGAACAACGACATGCAGGAGCTGCGCACGATCTCGCAGAACCTCGCGAATGTGAGCACCAATGGCTACAAGCGCGAGGTGAACTACACCACCGCCTTCCAGCGCGTGCTGGACGAGACCGCGCTCGATCAGTCGATCGCCGCCGGCGGGCGTATCGATGGCACGGCTCCGGAGATCGGCGCTGTGCGCGATATGCAGCAAGGCGCTTTCAAGTACTCGGGCAACGCCTTCGAAGTCGCGCTGCAGGGCGAGGGTTTCCTCTCGGTGTCCACCGCCGCGGGCAACCGCCTCACGCGCAAGGGCGAGATGAAGATCGACGAGCAAGGGCGGTTGTCGCTTGTCTCGGGAGAACCCGTGCTCGGCGAGGGCGGCGAGATCTTCCTGCGCAACAGCCCCTTCAGCATCGGCGGTGACGGCGTGGTGACGCAGGACGGCGTGGCGCTCGATCGCCTGAGCCTCCGCGCCTTCCGCGACGCGCGGCTGCTGAACTACCAGGGCGAGGGGCTGTATGCCGCGCCCGCCGATCTGGCCTCGGCCGAGCGCCCCTTCACCGGCAAGGTGATGCAGGGCTACGTCGAGACCTCCAACGTGAAGAGCGCCGACGAGATGGTGAGGCTCGTCGAGATCACGCGCCACTTCGAGACCTCGCAGAAAGTGCTGAGCGGCTACGACGGCATGCTCGACAAGGCCATCAACGTACTGGGCGATCTGTAACCACTTTTCCGGAGAACCGACCATGCTCGACGCACTCTATATCGCCGCCACCGGCATGCACGCCGAACTGGCGCAGCTCGACACCATCTCGAACAACCTCGCCAACCTGAACACCACGGCGTTCAAGAAGAGCAATGTTTCCTTCGACGATCTGATGTACCGCGACGCAGCCGCCGCGAGCGAGCTCGATCAGGCGACCGGCCAGATGAAGTCCGGCCTTGGCGCGGGCATCGCCGGCATCACCAAGGACTTCAGCATCGGCGATCTGCGCGCCACCGAGAATCCGCTCGATGTCGCGATCCGCGGCCTTGGTTTCCTCGAGGTGGACTCGGGCAACGGGCAGACGGCGTACACGCGAAACGGCGCGCTCAAGATCGACAGCGACGGTTACCTCGCCACCGTGAGCGGGCAGCGTCTGACGGCCGACATCCAGATCCCGCCCGACAGCACGGATGTGTTCATCGCGGCGGACGGTACGGTCTCGGTGCGCGTGAGCGGTGAGGACAAGCTCCTCGAGGTCGGCCGCATCGAGGTCGCGAGCTTCCTGAACCCCACCAGCCTCGAGGCCGTGGGCGAGAACCTCTACGTGCCCACCGAGGAGACGGGCGGACTCACGCTCTCCACGCCCGGCGAAGACGGCACGGGACAGCTCGCCCAGCGCTTCCTCGAAGGCTCCAACGTGAACCTCGTGAGCGAGATGATGTCGCTGGTGGTCACGCAGCGCGCCTACGAGGTGAACTCGCAGGTGATCAAGGCGGCAGACGAAATGCTCCGCATCAACAACAACCTCCGCGGCTGAGCGCGGAATCGCCGCCATGAAGCCCGGCATCGTCCTCTTGTTGCTCTCGCTGGTGACTGCCGTTCTGGCAGCGCCGGTGATGGCGCTCGAGCCGACGCTCGTGCTCTACCCCGTTATCCGGCTGCCGACGCAGGCCGATGGCAGCGCCGCGCCCACGCTCTCTGTGGAAAGCGTGGCGCGTGTTGTGGCGCCCAGGGCTGCCCGCGAGGCATTGGCTTCGGCGGCTGTGCCCGTGCTCTCGCTGCAGGGGCGAAGCAGTATCGACAAGCAGAGCCTTGCGGCGCTTTTGCATGCGGTGCCGGGGCTGGAGGCATTCGAGGTGGTGGGTCCGGAGACGGTGCGCATCCGTGCGCAGCATTCCGCGCAGCGCACCGCGCAGATGCTCTCCGAAGCGCGGGCCTTTCTGGAGCAACACGTGGCAGCGACCTGGCCTGGTGAATACCGCAACCTCTCGTTCAGCTTCGCAGGCAAACAGGCCGAGCT
>CAIXOY010000216.1 GCA_903921135.1 uncultured Gammaproteobacteria bacterium | reverse complement strand
TCTCGGCATCCGACAGCCGCGTCATGGCCTGCGGATAGCGCTGCTCGGGGTGACGCCGCGTGATCTCCGCTGTGGCGCGCGCCACATCAGGCAACTCGGCGGTACCCTCCACCAGAGGGTGGCTCGCCAGAATCTGTTCGAGTAGCGTCGAACCCGAGCGGGGCAGGCCGACGATGAAAATCGGCACCGGCTCGCCTTCACGCGGCGCCGCGCGGCGCGCTGCCAGGAACTCCGCGCTGAACACCTGCCGTATGCGCTCGTGCAGGGACTCGGTGTCGACCGGGTCGTAAGCCACGCGCATGCGCTGCGTGGTGTTGGCCTCCTCGTAGAGCGTGAAAGCATCCGCGTGGCGGCCCTCGTCCTCGCGCGACTTGGCCAGCGCAAAGCGGAAGTGCACGAGCTCCTCGGCATCGAGCGAGGGATCTGCCGCGTAATGTTCCATCGCCGCGATCTCCTCCGGCGTGAAACGGAAGGTCTTCAGGTTTGCGAGGCTCCAGTAGACCTCGCCGAAGGCGGGGCGCAAACGCAGCGCCTCGCGGTAGGCATCGATACCCTCCTGCTGCCGGCCCAGCGTCTTCAGCAAGTGACCCAGACCGATCCAGGCCGCGGGGTTGTCCGGGCGCAGCCGGATGGACTCGTGGTAGGCAGCCACCGACTCGTCGTAACGGCGCGTGAGCGCCAGCATGGAGGCGTGCAGGTACTGCGCAAGCGGGTTGCGCGGGCTGCGCCGCACAACCTCGGTGGTGGCGTCCACGGCCTGCTCGACCTTGTCGCGCTGTTTCAGCACGCGGGCCAGATCGAGCCGCGCATCGTCAAAATCCGGCGCAATCGAGATCACGCGACGCAACAGGCGCTCGGCCTCGCCCGGCCTTTCGGCTTCGTCCGCCACACGGGCGAGCATGCGAAGCGCGTTCACGTCGCGCGGGTTTGCCTCCAGGGCGCGGCGCAGCAGCGGCTCGCTCTCGCGCAGGCGGCCGGCGCGCTGATGTGCGGCAGCCTGCAGAAGCCAACGTCCGGCGGGACCTGCCTCGAAGTCTTGCGCAAGGAGCGCGTCGGCTTCTTCGCCCTTGCCCTGTGCGATCAGCGCCTGCGCCAGACGCCGGCGCGTGGACACGGACGCAGGGTCAATCGCTGCAGCGCGCTGCAAGCTGAGGACGGCCTCGTCCACACGACGCAACTGCAGCAACGCGCGCCCCCGCTCTTCCCATGCGCGGGGATGCTCCGGCGCAACAACCACTGCCTGCTCCAGGACCTCTAGCGCTTCAGCAGGCTCGCGCAACGCGACCAGACTTGCACCGAGCAGCGTGAGCAGATCGGGATCGCCGGGCGAGGCTGCCAGCGCCTCACGGCACGACACCGCGGCACCCGCGGCATCACCTTCGCCGAGTTGCTCGAGGGCGGCGCGGAAAGCGGTAGCGGCAAGGTTGCTCGACATGAATCGGTACCCGGGGGACTCGCCGCATTCTAGCCAATTGCTTCCGCCGCGGGCGCTGCAGCCGCTAGCATGCACAATGCCCGGAAAGACACGCTGGAGACACCATGCGCAGAGCCACCACAGCCCTTGTACTCGCTGCCTGCTGGAGCACGGGCGCCGTCTCCTTACCCTCTGCAGACACCGCAACGCAGGCGCGCAGCATCCTCGAGAAAAGCATCGCCACGCCCACCGTTGCCGGCCGCGGCGAGGTACCCGGGTTCGCGCGCTGGCTGGCCGGGCGGCTGCGCGATGGCGGTTACGCGGAGCGCGAGATCGAGATCATTCCGGTAGGCGAGACGGCGGCACTGCTCGCGCGCTACCCGGGCCGCGACCGCACGCTTCCACCGCTTGTCCTGTCGGTGCACATGGACGTGGTCGAGGCAAAGCGCGAGGACTGGGTGCGCGATCCCTTCCAGCTCACCGAAGCCGACGGCTTCCTCTTCGGCCGCGGTGTGGCCGACAACAAATTCGACCTGTCGATGCTGGTGGCGCTGCTGGCGGACCTGCGGCGCAGCGGCTATGTGCCCGCCCGGGACATCGTGCTCGCCCTGAGCGGCGACGAGGAAACCACCATGGCGAGCACCCGGGTGCTGGCAGAACGGTTGCGTGGCGCCTGGCTCGTGATCAACGGCGATCTGGGCGCAAACCCGATCGGTCCTGACGGCAAACCGCAGGCCGCCATCGTGCAGGCGGGCGAGAAAACCTATGCAACGTACCGCCTTACCGTCACCAACCCCGGCGGCCACTCGAGCATGCCCCGACCCGACAACGCGATCTACCAGCTTTCAGCGGCTCTGGGACGGATTGGCGCGCACCGGTTTCCGGTCGCCATGAACGAGATCAGCAAGGCCTACCTGAAAGGCGTCGCCGCGCGCGCCAGCCCGGAGATGCGCGCGGCCCTTGAGAGACTTGCAGCCGGCGCCACCGACGCGTCAACGCTCGACACCGTGACATCGAACACGGAATACAACGCCATCCTTCGCACCACCTGCGTCGCCACGATGCTGGAGGGCGGGCACGCCGAGAACGCCTTACCCCAGCGCGCGAACGCGACTGTGAACTGCCGGATTCTGCCGGGTACGGACCCGCGCCAGGTGATGCAGGAACTGCAACGTGTGGCGGCGGAACCCGCCCTGCAGATCGAACCCACTGCCGAGATCACCGCCTCGCCTGCCTCGCCCCTGCGTGAAGATGTCTTTGCCGCCATACGCAAGGCCGTGGACCTGCGCTATCCGGGTCTCCCGCTGCTGCCGTACATGTCCGCCGGCGCCACGGACAACAAGCACTTCAGGGCTGTCGGGATCGACAGCTACTGCGTGGGGAGCTACTTCATGCGCCCGGAGGACGATTTCTCGCACGGGCTGAACGAGCGCGTACCGGCGGATGCGATTCCGGGTGCGCTCGCGTTCTGGGATGCGTTGTTGCGCGAACTGACGCGCACCTGAGGCTCAGGCCTCCCGGTCGATGCGCTCCGGCGGCACGTAGTCGAAGATGAAATTGATACGTGCCTCGGCGCCCTTGTTCATCACGCTGTGCGTGAGCAGGTTGTTGATCTCGTAGGCCTGCCCCAGCTCGAAGCGGTAGGGCCGACCGTCGATCATGAAGCGCACCCGGCCGTTGGTGGTGATGGGCACGTGTATCCGGTGCCCGAAGGCAAACGAGGGGTGGCTGTCGCGGTGCGGCGTAATCACCTCACCGGGCAGCAGCTTGGCGGCCATGGCACGGATGATGGTGCCGCCCGGAGGGTAGTGCCGCGCGAGGATGTCCTGCATCAGCGGCACAGCAGTGTCTGCCAGCATGTCCCAGCCCGCCTCCCTGCTTACGCTGATCGCGGGCCAGCCCGCCCCGTCGGTGAAGACCAGCACGACGGACTCCGTGCGTCGGTGAACGTCGTAGTCTTTCTGGCGTCGCTGGTCCTGAAGCCAGTCATCGGCGGCAAGGCCGAGGATCGCCTGTCGCAGCGGCTCTACATCCACTGCTCCGAGTTCGCGGATCGGAATGCCTATGTCCATGTGCGCCTCGCGCCCCTTGGTGCTGCCGGCACCTCAATCCAGCGTGCCGAACATCCTGTCGTAGAGCATGGTGATGGTCGCGTAGTTGCCCATGCCCATGTTGATGTGGTGCACGTGGTGCTTGTGTATGAGCCGGTTGATCGTCTTGAAGGGAAAGTTCGGGAGCTCGCATTTGGTGTGATTGACGGTATTGAGCTCGACCCAGATCCAGAACAGCACACCGAGCGTGAAGGCGTTGTAACTCCCCAGCAACGCGACCATCCCCAGCACGGTGCCCAGAAACAGCGTCGTGCCCATCACCGTCTCCACCGGATGCACATAGGCCGAATCAATGTGGCTCGGGTCACGCGCCTGATGGTGCAGGGCATGGACTTTCAGCAGGATCGGCCCGTGGAACAGGAAGCGGTGCATCAGGTAATAGAAAAAGTCGTAGACCATCAGTACGGCCGCGATATCGAGCGCCGCCTTCCACAACGGCACGGGCTGCAGGTTCACGAACAGAGGGGCCACGACGAAGAAAAACAGCCCGTAGGCCACCGCGCCGATCAGCCGGTTCTGTTTCACGATCGGCGGGTACTTCGCCTTGGCGAGGCGCTCTTCGTCTTCCTTGCGGTTCCATTCGCGCATGCGCGCCACCGCCGGAATGCTGAACGCGATCTTGCGCCCGACGTAGGTGAGCGCCATCCAGGTGCCCAGCAATGCGATGCCAGCCTGCCAGTCATAGTTCATGTGCGTGACTCCTCCGTCTGGCGCTGGAGCAACTGGGCGAGTGCCCGTACCCCCTGCACGCCGAGTTGTTGCCTGAGACTGCGTGCCAGTCGGCCGAGTTCGTCCGGCGTGGCAAAGACTTCCTGCTCGAGCCCGAGGGCTGTGTAGAGCGCGGCCGACCGGGACTCGAGCGTAGCGAGGCCACGCACACCGAGGATCTCCCTGAAGACGGCGGAAAGATCGTCTACGGAGGCGATGGAATCCTCCCGCAGCCGGACACCCCGCGGTGTCAGTGCAAGGGTGGCCTGCCTCGCGTCATCCGGATCCGGGGTGCGACAGATGTAACCCAGCGCCTCGAGATCCCGCGCAACCGCACCGATCGCCTGCTTGCTCACCTCCTGGATACGGGCCATCACCTGCATGCGGCCACCTGCAGGACCGATCAGAGAGAGCACCTGCCCGTGCGAGATCTTGAGGCCCGGGTGTCCGCGGGCGCGGGTCCGGTCCATCAGGCTCTGCATCAGAAAGCGACTGAGCGGCGCCATCATCACACCGAGCTCCGCACCCGCCGGAGGCTCGGCACCACCGGGTTTGCAGGGCAAACCCGCCACCAGGCGGGTAACCACGCGGAGGAAATCGTCGAATGCTTCCTTCCCGATCAGTTCTGCATAGCCTTCTTGCAGGCGACGGATGGCGGCATGGCCGTCGCTTTGCAGCGCAAGTCCGCGCGCGGTGAGCACGATACGGCGCGCCCTGCGGTCATCGGGATCCGCCTCGCGGCACAGATAACCCGCGCGTTCGATTTCATCTGCAGACTGGTTGCACGCCTGCTTGCTGATGCCGAGTGATACGGCAATGTCGGTCAGGCGGGCACCCGAGCCGCCCAGCAGCGAAATATAGGGCTCGAAGCTCAAACGCAGCGCGGTGTAGCCCTGATCCTGAAGCAGGCGCATGGACCCGGTTTGCAGGTGGCGTGCGATGCCGATGAGATGCCGCGGCAGGTTGCTGCGGTAGCGGCTCCAGAGATCCTGTTGGCGATCGATACGCGGGGTGCTTGGGCTCATCGTAGCAATGGTAAATACACATTGACCAATTGGCAACGCACACCGACCAACCCGACTTTCAGCGCGCGGGTCTCAGGTTGACCAGCACGATGCCGGCCACGACCAGCAATGCCGCGAGCAGGAACCGGGGATCCGAGGACTCTCCGAGCAGCAGCATGCCGAAGGCAACGCCGAACAGCGGCGTGAGGAACGAAAACACCATCAATTTGCCCGCCTGATAGCGCGCCAGCAGCCAGAACCACGCAAGGTAACTCGCGAAGGCGACGACAACGACCTGGAAGGCGAGCGACAGGAGCACGGCAGGCCGCGGATCGAACAACCCCCGCTCACCCAGCACCAGAGCCACGCAGAGCATGAACACGCCAGAGACAGCGAGTTGGTAGAACAACACCTTGGTGGCCGTGATGCGCGCAAGTACGGATGCGCGGATCAGCACCGTGGTGGCGGCCCAGAGGAACGCCGCCATCAGACCGAAGGCATCACCCGTCCAGTCGCCTCCGGCGGCATGATCCGCAAACGCCAGCACGATGCCGCAAAACGCGAGCAGGATGCCCGCGGCCTGCAAAGCGCCCATGCGTTCGGCGGGCACGAAGATGTGCAAAAGCAGCGCGGTGAAGCAGGGCGCCGTGTACATGAACACCACCAGCCTCGAGGCCGGCATGCGTTCCGCCGCGGCAAAAATCAGCGCGAACTCGACCGCGAAGAGCAGCCCCGACAGCAGGCCGGGCCACAACGAGCCGTCGGCGCGGAACAACGGAATCCTGCGAGCTCCCGCCCAACCCACCAGCAAGAGCGCCGCCAGCGCTGAGCGGATGCCGCCTTGGAACAGCGGCGTGACCCCGACCGCGGCCACCTTGATCGCCACCTGCTGCAGCCCCCACAGCGCACATAGCAGGACCATGACCGCAAAGGCTGCCGCGCCCGGAGGGGCTCGCGAGTCCATGGTCACCCTGGCGCTCAGGGCGTGTGGAACTGCGCCGCCCAGCGGCGGAAACGCGCCACCGGCCCGTCGCCGTCACAGAGCTGTGGGTGCTCCAGGTAGATCTTGTTCTCCCAGATGGGGATGTCGTCGGTCAGTTGGCGGTTAACTTCCTTGACGAAGGCCTGACCGATACGGTCGGTGCGCGGATCGCGCGAGGGATTGCGGTACCAGATGTGGTTGTGCTGCTCGGAGACGTCCGCCTCGATGGGCACGTTGCTGGTGACCATGCACATCTCGGCGAGGGTGCGGTAGCGAACGATCGCATAACCGAAACCATACGCATCGGTGCCCAGCGTCCCCTGCACGGGCCCCTGCGAGCCCGGAAATTCCTGCGTGCTCCGCATCACCAGCGTGCTGCCTTCCAGACGGAACTCATCGTATTCCGCAGGGCCCGGGTGATTGTGGATGGTCTGGAAGTGCGCCGCGTCCGCGGTGTTCTCGGCCATTTCCTGCAAGCAGGTGCGTATGCGGTGCCCCTGACTGAAAGGCCCGACCCACTCCGGGTCGCTCGCCTCGGGCACCTCGGGCAGCGCATAGCGTGGCGCAACGCCCTCGGGGTGGTACCAGGCCATCAGCACGCCGTGGCGCTCCTGCAACGGATAGGTGGGCAGGCAGGCTTTCTCGTTCAGGCGTTTGGCGTAATCGATTTCGGCGACCCGTCCCTCACCGTTGAAGCGCCAGTGGTGGAAGGGGCACTCGACGAGATTTCCCTTCACGCGCCCGCCCACGCCGATGTGGGCACCGAGGTGCGGGCAGTAGGCGCTTTGCAGATGTGCGTGCCCGTCTTCGCCGCGCCAGAGCACGAGGTCACGACCGAAGAGACGCAGTGTTTTCATTTCGCCTGCGGCCACGTCCGCGGAGTAGCCCGCGTGGAACCAGCCCCAGGGCACGGGAAAGGAATAGCGGCTCACGGTATATCTCCTTGTCTCAGCTGCGCGGCCGGAACACCGGCGCGATGAATGCGGCGTGCCCGCGCGGCTGCAGTTCGCGGAAGCACAGTTCGAGCGGCATGCCGCAGCGGATCGAGCCGAAATCGCAGTCGACGATCTGCGTCACCAGACGCACGCCGGGAACGGCATCGAGCTCCACGAGCCCGGGGGCATAGGTCGGCTCGAAGAGCGGATTGATCGGGCCGCGCACCACGCTGAACGAATAGAGCGTTGCGTTGCCCGCCACCTCTCGCCACTCATAGGCCGTGCCATCCTCTCGCGGGTACCAGCAGGCCTTGCCGGTGGCGGGATCGAAGGGCAACACGAGCCGGTGCTCGCGCGCCGCCGCCCAGAACGGGGCCGTGATCGAGTTGGCAGACGCAGGACCGAACTCCGCCATCTCAGACTCTCCTCAAAATGAGCGTCGCGGCCTCGTCGGCGGTGAATCCACCGTAGATACCGACGCGCGCGTCCTGCACCTGGTTGGCCGCCTCGCCGCGCAACTGCCGCACCAGTTCCACAACGTGAGCAATGCCGAGCACGTAGGCGTGCGACATCAGGCCCCCGTGCGTGTTGCAGGGAATGCCACCCTGGCTGCGCGGGCGATCGAAGTGGAGGCGATTGTGCTGCACGAAGGCACCACCCTCACCCTTCGCGCAGAAACCGAGGTCCTCGATCATCATGAGTGCCGTGATGGAGAAGCAGTCGTAGAGCTCCAGCACATCGATATCACGGGCGCTCATGTCGGCCATCGCGTAGGCCCAGGGCGCGGCGAAGGTCTGCGGCGTGGCGCTCATCACGCCCTGCTGGCTGATGTAGGGAGCGTTCGCAATGATGCCGTGCCCCAGACCCGCGAGCTCCACCACCGGATGCGGCATGTCCCGCGCGAGTTCGGGGGCGCTCATGACCCAGGCCGCAGCACCGTCGGAGATCAGGCAGCAGTCTTCCACGCGCAGGGGATCGGCGAGCATGGGCTTCGCGAGGTATTGCTCGAGCGACAGCGTTTTGTGGCGCATCACGGCGCCCGGATGGCCATTGGCATGGCGACGGAAAGCCACGGCGAGTTCGCCGAGCTGTTCCTGCGTGGTGCCGTACTCGTACATGTGCCGGCTCGCCTGCGTGGCCATGTAAACGGGCTGCGGGTACCAGCCGTAGGGGAGTTCGTAGAAGGCTTTCATCGCTTCGCCGGCGTGCCAGTCACCGGGCGTGCCGGTGCCCGCCGCGCGACGGCTCGCCCAGTCCACCGAAAACACGTTCACGATGTGCCGTGCGCGGCGCTGGCGCAGTGCCTCTGCGGCGTACTGCGTGCAGGTGGCAGCCCAGACCATGCCGCCGCCGCGCTCGCTCACCCACATCTCGTGCGAGGTGCCGAAGTGACGGTGGAAATCCTCCACGCGGATCTGGTCTGCCACGTGCGGCGTGTACATCAGGCCGTCGATGTCGGCGGGCGTCAGGCCCGCGTCGGCGATGGCATTGCCAATGGCTTCCAGCGCCATGTCCACCGCAGCACGGCCTGAGGGGCCGCTGAACGCGGACTCGCCGACACCGGTGATGGCGAGATCTCCGCTGATGTCTCCGATCTCGGCAGCGTGACCCCAGTCGAAGCTGCCGGCGCGTTGGCGCAGCTGTGTGATGCTCTGTTTGTCTGACATGGGTCACTCTCTGGATCCTGCGATCATCGCCAACAGAACATTGCGAGTAAACGGTTTTCTCAAGCAGGAGCGGGCCATGCCCGTGACTGTGCCCTGAGGGACCCTGTTGTCGGGGGCATGGCCCCCTCCCACAACCCACTTCGGTGGGAGCGGGCCATGCACGCGACAGATCTTTCCAGTGGGAGCGGGCCATGCACGCGACAGATCTTTCCAGTGGGAGCGGGCCATGCCCGCGACACCGCTCCCGGCAGCGACCAATAGTGAACCGATCGTAATGCAGGTCCCGCGTGTATCCTCACGGCTCACGAACGCGAACCACGCCCGACACGATGAACTCCTCACGCATGCCATCGCTGACCAAGAAAGCGCGCACCGCCATTGTGTTGACTATCACTGCGCTGCTCGCAACCGGTTGCTCGGACGACCCTTCGCCCGGCTCCCCGGCCGCCGCCGTGAAGGAGCGCCGCGACAACTACCGCCGCATCGGTGATGCCTACAAGCAGATCAAGGAAACCATCGAGAGCGGCGCTCCGGATGCAGCAATGGTGCAGAGGAACACGACACTCATCCGCAACGTCGCAGCACTGCAGCCTGCGCTGTTCCCCGCGGGCAGCGGGCAAGGCTCGGGCGCCACGACCCGTGCGCGCGATGCCGTGTGGTCTGAACCCGCGTTGTTTGCGCAGCGCCAGCGGGATTTCATTGCGGCGGCCGATGCCCTGCTCGCCTCAGGCCCGGAGACACTCAGCGTGCGCCACGAGGCACTGACGCAAGCCTGCCTCGATTGTCATCAGGATTTCCGCGAGCGCCGCTGAGACCACAGAGCTACACGTAGCGCACCGCACCGCCATCGATACGGATGTTCTGGGCATTGATGAACCCCGCCCGATCGCCGCACAGGAAAGTCACAAGCCCTGCCACCTCTTCGCGCGTCGCGATACGCCCGCAGGGGTTCGGAAAATCGCTCTCCACGATGCGCCGCTCGATGCTTTCCCAGTCCTCCGGATCGCCCGCTGCACGCGCCCGGCGCCGATAAGCCTCTTCCACCTGCTCGGTGCGGATATAACCGGGAGAAACGGTGTTCACCGTGATGCCCGTACCGCCAAGCTCCTGCGCGAGACTCACCGTGATGTTGGCGAGCGCACCCTTGGCCGCGTAATAGGCCGGCCGCTCGGCCACCGGTTGGTGCGAGCCGATGGTGCCCAGATTCACCACCCTGCCCCAGCCCTTGCGCTTCATTGCGGGCACGCAGCCCTGGATCATCCGCACAGCGGAAAGCAGATTGATCTGGTACATCTCGAGCCACTTCGCCGTGTCGCTGTGCTCCCAGCCGTGCGCATCCGTGGTGCCGTAGTTGTTCACGAGGATGTCCACCTCGAGCCCCAAGGCCGCGATCTGCGCCAGTACCTGCGTGCAACCCTCTTCGGTGGCGACGTCGCCGTGCACGGCCAATCCCGGAGGAGCCGCCAGGTTTCCGTGACGGATCACCCTGGCGCCCTCCGACGCCAGGGTTGCCGCGATGATCTCGCCGGTGCGCCTGTCACTGCCCGTGACCAGCGCGGTCCTTCCCTTCAGCCCCATATCCATGAAACATTCCCCCGTCGTGGCGCGGCCGGATAGTGCGCGGTATGCGAGGCGCGAACAGCGCAAGCACTGTCCCTGGCACCCACGCGATTATTCCATCCATCCGACCGGAGAACCCAGCATGAGCGATAGCCTGCGAGACAAGGGCATCGAGATGTTCAACACCGTCTACTGCGGAGACCTCCCGCAGCCGCCGCCCCCCGGACAGGACAAGTTTTTCGATTTCATGCTGGAAGGCGTTTTCGGCAAGCTCTGGGCCGACAGCACGCTGTCCATGCGGGACCGCCGGCTCGTGTTGCTCGGTGCGATTGCCGCGCAGGGCGAGGACATGACCTGGACCATACAGGCGCGCTCGGCGATGAAGCGCGGCGAGCTGAACCAGCAGGAACTGGAAGAGATCATCATTTTCCTCACGCAGTACGTGGGCTACCCGCGCGCTTCCAAAATGCGCATGGCGCTGATCGGCCTGCTGGCGCAGCAAGCACAACAGAAGTCCACCTGAGGCGGCGCAGGACATGGATCAGCCGACACACTGGCAGCGCATCGAACTCACGGCCTTCGGCGGCCCCGAGATGCTGCGCGTGGTGGAAGAAACCACGCTGCCACAGCCCGGCCCCGGACAGATCCGCGTGCGGGTGCTGGCCGCGGGCACGGGCTTCACCGACACCATCATCCGGCTGGGGCAGTATCCGGGCGTGAAGCAGAAGCCGCCCTTCACGCCGGGCTATGACTGGTTCGGTGTGGTCGATGCTCTGGGCACCGGCGTGACGGGGCTTGTCGTGGGTGATGCCGTGGCCGACATGCCGGTGATCGGCGGCTACACGCAGTACCTGTGCGTGGACGCCTCAAGGGTGCTGCGTTGTCCGCCGGGGCTGGACCCTGCCGAAGCGGTGAGCATGATCCTCTCCTACACCACCGCCTGGCAGATGCTGAAGCGCGAGTGCCACCTGCAGCGCGGGGACTGGATCCTGGTGCACGCCGCAGGCGGCGCTGTGGGAAGCGCGCTGCTCGATCTGGCGAAATACCTTGGGCTTCGCGTGATCGGTACGGCTTCCGCGGCAAAACACTCTTTGCTGAAACGCTACGGCGCCGAGCCCATCGACTACCGCTCGCAGGATTTCGTCTCACGCACGCTGCAGATATCCGGCGGCGGCGTGAAGGCCGTCTTCGACACCATCGGCGGTGACAACTGGAGCCGCTCCTACCGCTGCCTTGCGCGCGGCGGCACGCTGGTAGGTTTTGGCGCGCTCCAGGCGAAGGACGGCACGGAGAGCCTTCCCTCTCTGCTCTGGGGTTTCACGAAACTGCTCGCCCTCTGGAAGCTGCTGCCCGACGGCAAGCGCAGC
>CAIXOY010000215.1 GCA_903921135.1 uncultured Gammaproteobacteria bacterium | reverse complement strand
CTGCAGGGCAGGGGCTGTTGCCTTGTAAATCGGTCGGGCCTGCCCTGGGGAAGTCGCGGGCATGGCCCGCTCCTACGGGATCTGGGGGAGTCGCGGGCGTGGCCCGCTCCCACGGGATCCGGGTCGCGGGCATGGCCTGCTCCTGCGGGGTTGGCTGTTGTGGGAGCGGGCCATGCCCGCGACACAAAGCCGCTCATCCACTGCAACATCCCGATCAGAGCCTCAGAAGGGGAGACACCGCACATGCCATCCGAGCCCATCCGCTCCCCCCTGATCCTTGGCGCCAGCCTCGTGATCGGCCTCGCCCTGCTGGGATTGCTGCTCGGCCACTCCGCCATCCGCGTGAAGGAATACGAGCGCACCGTCGCCGTGAAGGGGCTCTCGGAGCGCGACTACCCCGCCGACACCGTGATCTGGCCGATCCAGTTCTCGGCCGCCAGCAACGAACTCCCCGACCTCTACGCCACCATCGAGCGCAACACCGGCGCCATCCGTGATTACCTGCTCCAACAGGGGGTGCAGCAGAGCGAGATCACGCTCACACCTCCCGTGATCGTCGACAAGGCCGCGCAGCGCTACGGCGAAAGCCCGCGCGCAGAGTTCCGCTACACCGCGCTGCAGACGGTGACGGTGTATTCGGGTGCCGTTGAGAAAGTGCGCGGTATGATGACCGGCCTCGCCTCGCTGGGACGCCAGGGCATCGCGATCACCGGAGGCGAGTACGACAACGCGCCGGAGTATCTCTTCACGCGGCTGAACGACGTCAAACCCGAGATGATCCAGGAAGCCACCACCAAGGCCCGCGAGGTGGCGCAGAAGTTCGCGTCGGATTCCGCGAGTTCGCTCGGCAAGATCCGCTCCGCCTCGCAGGGCCAGTTCACCATCGAGCCACGCGACAAGAACAATCCCCACATCAAGAAAGTGCGCGTGGTCTCCACCGTTGAGTACTACCTCTCGGACTGAGCCGCCACGGCGCGGCCTCTTCGCGCTGATCGGGCCGGGGCTGCTGATCGCCGCCACCGGTGTCGGTGCGGGCGATCTTGCCACCGCAGCCTTTGCCGGCAGCCAGCTTGGCACCGCGATCCTCTGGGCCGCAGCGCTCGGTGCCTTCCTCAAGTTCGTGATCAACGAGGGTCTCGCACGCTGGCAACTCGCCACCGGCGAGACGCTGATCGAAGGCGCAGTGCGCCACGGTGGGCGTTGGCTCGCGTGGGTTTTTCTGCCCTATCTGTGGCTGTGGTCCTTCTTCGTGGGCTCTGCGCTCATGGCCGGCTGCGGGGTGGCGCTGCATGCGCTGCTGCCGCTTGTACCGGATCCGGAGCGGGGCAAGATCCTCTGGGGTGTGATCAGCAGCCTGCTGGGGCTCGCGCTCGTGTGGGGCGGTGGTTTCCGCAGTTTCGAGAAAGCCATGAGCGCCTGTGTGGTGCTGATGGTGGCCAGCATCCTGGTGATGGCGGTGGTGCTCTGGCCGGGCTGGGAGCCCGTGCTGCGCGGCCTGCTGCTGCCGGTGATTCCGTCCGCCGAGGGCGGCGGGATTCGCTGGACGGTGGCGATGATGGGCGGGGTGGGCGGCACACTCACCATGCTCTGCTACGGCTACTGGATACGCGAGGAAGGCCGCCGCTCACTCGCGGATCTGAAGACCTGCCGCATCGATCTCGCCTTTGCCTATGGCATGACGGCGTTGTTCGCGATGGCGATGGTGGTCGTGGGCAGCGCCACGCCGCTCGAAGGCAGCGGTGCGCGCTTGCTGCTGCAGCTGGCCGAGCAGCTCGGTGCTGCGCTGGGGCCTGCGGGGCGCGTGCTGTTCCTGCTCGGTGTGCTGGGCGCGGTGGTGAGCAGCCTGCTGGGTGTGTGGCAGTCGGTACCGTATCTGTTCGCGGATCTGTGGTCGCTCGCACGCCACGGCGTGGGTGAGCAGGGCGCGCGTGATCCCGTGGACACTCGCGCCGCGCCCTATCGCGTTTACCTGCTGCTGCTCGCCACGGTGCCCATGATCGGCTTGCTGGTCAGCTTCAAGGAAATGCAGCGCCTCTATGCCACGGTCGGCTCCACCATCGTGCCGCTGCTGGCGCTTGCGCTGTTGCTCCTGAACGGGCGCAGGGCGTGGGTGGGTGCGTCGGCGAACCGTCCGCTTACGGTGGTGGTGTTGCTGGGCGCACTGGGATTTTTTGCTGCGCTGGGATGGCTGGGGTTGGCGGACTGAGATTTGCGATGGTGGCCGGTTCGGCCTAGTCGTTTCCGTCTCTGCGAAGTGAATCCGAGGCCTCTTCGGTAACCCTCGAGCTCATTGAATAAGGATTGCGAATGCGCCTATAGCCCCCCTGCATTTGACGATGGCATCGCAGGGATGCGTCAATGTCTTGAGATTCCTGCTGCAGGACAACGATCGCCGAGGTTGCAGCATGATTTGTTTCCGCATTGGCCGAACTCGTTACTGCGCATCACATCTCCTGCTGAAAGTTCCACTGTTTTGTCTGTTGGGCGTGCAGAACCACGCCACAGCCGATGTCTTTCAGGCACCGCTGCCTGTGTTGCCGGAGGATTTCCAGCTCCGTTGTTACGTCACGGACCCCGCCACCGGGCAGGGCATCACGTCATTGATACCCGGCGACCTCGCGCGCGCTTCTGCAGCCGTCAAGCTCGGCGAGACCATCATGGCCAGGAAGGCCACCATCATCGGCTCGGCATCAGTGTCTGTGTATGGCTATGACTTGAAACTGCAACTCGGGCACACGGTGCTTGAGATACCTCCCATGGACCAGCGTGACGCGCTACTCGAACTCTACTCCTCTGAACCCCGCACCTGGCCTGCGTCCTACGGGCAGCGGTTCATAAGTGATTTTACGGTGCCCAACAAATGGCCGCGTTCGCAGGTCACGGTGAAGCTCGTAGCGAAGATCGACGGTGTGGGTTCCAGAACCTGCACCAAAACTCTTGATATTCAGTGAAGGAATCCTGCCATGACCATTTTCACGGGAACTTCGGGCGACGACGTGATTGTCGATGCCCTCTTCAGTGCTGCCGATTCGGTGTCGGGTCTTTACGGCAACGACACGCTATTTGGCGCGACACTCGACACTTTGAATGGTGGTGGTGGTGATGACCTCCTTGTCGCATATCCCCCCCCCCGGGTGGAGCCCAGTCGATCGACATGACGGTCATCGGTGGAGCAGGTAGAGATTTCTTTGTCTTTGTTGGCGATGCCGACGGTAACTTTGTGGCCGACCTCACCAAGGGACTGGTGACTGCTACCTCAGGAGGTTATTCATTCTCCGTTTCTCTGGTGTCGGTGGAAGGTGTGGCAGGCACCACAGGAAACGATCGGTTCATTGGGGATGCTACTGACAACATTTTCAGCATCGAATCCGGTGCTGACACTGTCAGCGGCGGAGGAGGGTTCGATGTAGTTGCTCAGTCTTTGGACTCTTCGAATTTTTATGCAAGGCCCGGGGTAGTTGCAGACCTCTCGCTAGGAACCTTGTCCTTCTACTATGCCACATCGACCCTTACATCGATTGAGGGTGTTTTGGGCGATACATTCGATGACAAACTCCTCGGCGATGGCCTTGCCAACCGATTCTGGCCCGGTCTGGGTGAAGACCAGATTTTAGGGCGCCTCGGTTTGGATACGGTCAGTTACGACACCATGTACAGCTACTCCTTTGATGATCAAGGGCAGCTGGTCAGGGACGCCGTGGGTGGCGTCTCGGTAAACCTCACCCTTGGCCGCGCCACGAAACCCGACGGATCGGTGGATGTACTCGTTGGCATCGAGCGCGTGCTCGGTTCTCTTGGCCAGGACACACTCCGAGGGTCAGCTGCAGCCGACACACTGATGGGTGGTGGCGGTGCGGATCGCCTTTATGGCGGCGGCGGCAATGATCAGTTACTCGGTTTCCATGACAACGTGCTGATCTTCGGCGTACATAACTCTGATGGTGCCGATACGATTGATGGTGGAGCCGGTCTCGACTCTCTGGTGGGTGGCCTAGGTGACGACTCTCTTATCGGCGGTGCCGGCGCGGATCTCTTGCAGGGTGGCGATGGTGACGACGAGCTTCACGGATTTCTGGGTAATTCCGGGGAAGATGCAAGTCTTCTTGACGGCGCGGATACTCTCGATGGCGGCGCCGGGCGTGATGTGCTCAGGGGCAATCGCGGCAACGACTCCCTTTCCGGCGGTGATGGCGATGACAACATGCGTGGAGATGCAGGCAGCGACACTATCGATGGCGGTGCCGGATATGACCGGGCCGTCTATCGATTCGATGAACTGACACTCAGCTCAGGTGTGAGTTTCAGCGGAGCGCGGATTGGCAGTTCGATTGAGGTGCTTTTCGGTGATGGCCGCGGCGGTCTTGACCTTCTGAGAGGTTTCGTAGCCTGCAACATCACGGGTACCGGGTTTGCCGATACGCTCACGGGCAGCCCTGGCGATGATTTCCTGCGGGGTGAAGGGGGCGACGACATCATCCGCGGTGGATCGGGTTTCGATATTGTTGTGTTTGATAGCGCGCCGGGTGCGGTGCAGGGAGACCTTTCACTTCTGCGCGTACTGGGGGCGGAAGGCGCTGACACGCTCGCCGGTGTTGAGGGGCTATCCGGAGGGGATTTCGGTGACACCTTCAAGGGAAACATCGGCGCCAATTTGCTCGAAGGAATGGCCGGAAACGACACCCTCTCCGGCCTCGGTGGCGATGACACGATTTACGGTGGAAGCGGGGCTGATGTCATCGACGGTAGCCTTGGCAATGATCTTCTGCTTGGCGAAGCGGGCCGTGATCGTCTGCTTGGATCAAGCGGAAATGACACGTTGGCCGGTCTCGCCG
>CAIXOY010000214.1 GCA_903921135.1 uncultured Gammaproteobacteria bacterium | reverse complement strand
TGAAGTGCGGGCGCCGCAATGTTGCCACGCCCGCGCTTCTCCCGATGCCTCAGCGCGACTTCGCGATCACGTTGTCCGCGTACCAGCGCATCGTCGCCAGCTTCTCTTCCAGCGAGGGATCGGGCTGCTTTTTGTACACATCACGGAAAGCAACGATCACTTCCGCTACACCCCGGTCTTCCAGACGCTTGATGCCGTCGGGCGAATAAGCCGAGGCGCCCATGTTCTGGATCTCGAAAGGCTCGTTCTCGCGGCCGTACTCGGCACGGAAGGCGTGGAGCTTGGCGATGAACTCGTCGAGTTCTTCGAGCGAGGTACCCGCGCTGATCCAGCCATCACCAATACGGGCCGCGCGCTTCAGCGCCGCATCCGCGTGGCCGCCGATCAGGATCGGCACCGGCTGCGTGGGCACCGGGCAGAGCTTGATGGGTGCCATCTGGAACATCTGGCCCTCGTAGCCGAAGTAGTCGCCCTTCATCAGGCCGCGGATGATCTCGATCATCTCGTCCATGCGCTGGCCGCGCTTCTCCCACGGAATCTGGCAGGCCGAGAAGTCTTCGGGCCAGGGGCTCAAGCCCACGCCGAAACCGATACGGTTGTTGCTGAGCACCGCGAGGCTCGAGAGCTGCTTGGCCACGATGGCCGGCTGCCGGATGGGCAGCTTCACTACCGAGGTGGTGATGCGGATGCGCGTGGTGACGGCCGCGACAGCCGCCATGGCGATGAAGGTTTCCATGAACGGGACGCCGTCCAGGAAGTCCCGGCTGCCGTCGTCGTTGTAGGGGTACTTGGCGTCGCTTTCTTTGGGGTAGCAGATGCTGTCGGGGAGGGTGAAGCTGTCGAAACCCATTTCTTCCGCCGCGCGCGCCAGGGGGATGTACTGGTCGAGGGTGGGCATGGAGGCGTGGTAGGCGAAGCGCATGGCGGGCATTCCTCTTTTTACGTGCTGTGCATCTGGCCGCTCGATACGGCCGGACAGGCGGTGCGGTTCACCGCGGCGGCCCACGATACGCCAATTCCCCCGGATCTCGTAGGGCCACGTCCCCTGTGGCCTTGATCTGGCGCAGGGCCCGCCTCTGCTCATTGCCCTAGCCTGCAAGCGTGAAAAGCCGGCGCCAGGAGGCGAGCCATGAACCATGAGCACGATCTGCGGAAGACCCTGATCACCCGCCGCACGGAACTCGAGGAGCGCGTGCGCCGCATCGACACGCAACTGAACCACCGCGAAGAGCCGCCGGCGGCGGATTTTGCGGAACAGGCGAGCGAGCAGGAAAACCTCGAGGTGCTGCGTGCCCTTGAGTCAGAGGGTCGCAGCGAGCTCGCGCTGGTCGAGGCCGCCCTCGCGCGGCTCGACGCCGGCGAGCACGGCCGCTGCCAGCACTGCGGGGGCGAGATCGCGCCCGCGAGGCTCTCTGCCCTGCCCTGGACGGACAGCTGCATCGCCTGCGCGCGGTGATAGGCTCGACCCGCCACTCCATCGGACGGAGACCCCATGCCTGCCACGCGCCTCTCACCCGAACAGTTGCACACGGCCGCCGATCCGGCACGGCTCGGCATCACGAGCAGCGATGAACTCGAAGAACTCGAAGCCGCCACCGGCCAGGACCGGGCAGTGGCGGCCATCGAGTTCGGTGTCGGCATGCCCCGCGAGGGCTACAACCTCTACGTCGCCGGCCCGCCCGGCATCGGCAAGCGCACGCTGGTAGAACAACTGCTCGCCCGCCAGGCCAGCACCCGCGGCGAGCCCTCTGACTGGTGCTACGTCAACAACTTCGACGACCCCTCCAAACCGCGCGCCTTGCAGCTGCCTGCAGGGCGCGGTGCGCAGTTGCGGCACGACATGGAGAAACTGATCGAGCGTCTGCTGGTCGGCGTGCCGAATGTCTTCCGCGGCGACGAGTACCGCCGCCGCATGAGCGACATCCAGGAGGAATACCAGGGCCGCGAGGCCAAGCTCTTCAGCGAGCTGAACGACGCCGCGCGTGCCCGCGAGATGGTGGTGATCCGCACGCCGGGCGGCTACACCATAGGCCCCGTGCGCGAAGGCAAGCTCCTCACGCCCGCACAATTCAATGCCCTGCCGCATGAACGGCAGGACGCGGCCAAGGTGGTGATCGAGGAGCTGAACCACCGCCTCAAAGGCATCATCGAGACCCTGCACGGCTGGCAGGAGGAGAGCACCGAGCGCGTGAAGGCGATCGACGAGGAGTTCGTGCACGACATCATCGACCCGATGATGGCCACGCTGAAATCCCGCTACCAGATGTATCCGAAGGTGATGGATTTCCTTGGCGCCGCGCACCGTGACATCGCCGAGAACATCTGGGATTTCATGCCGCAGGATGGCGAGGAGGGGAACGTCCCGCTGCGCAAGAAAGTCTTCGCGCAGGAGCATCTGCGCTACCACGTGAACGTGCTGGTGGACAACGACGGCACCACCACAGCGCCGGTGCTCTACGAGGACAACCCCACGCTGCAGAACGTGCTGGGGCGCGTGGAGCACATCGCCCAGATGGGCACGCTGACCACCAATTTCAGCCTGATAAAGCCCGGCGCCCTGCACCGCGCGAACGGCGGCTATCTGGTGCTGGATGCGCGCAAGGTGCTGGCGAACGGTTTTACCTGGGAGGCCGTGAAGCGCGCCATCCGCTCACGCGAGGCGCGGATCGAGTCCATCGAGCGGATGCTGAGCCTGGTGAGCACGACCTCGCTGGAGCCGGAACCCATCCCGCTCGACGTGAAGATCGTGCTGGTGGGTGACCGTTACATCTATCACCTGCTGCGCACCTACGACCCGGAATTCAGCCTGTTCTTCAAGGTGAGCGCGGACTTCAGCGACACCATGGGGCGCAGCCCCGAGGCAGAGCTGCTGCACGCACGGCTGATCGCCACCATGGCGCGGCGCGCGTCCTGCAAGCCGCTCTCGGCCGCGGGGCTCTGCCGCATGATCGACCAAGGCGCGCGCGAGGCGGGCGACGGGGCACGGCTGTCGCTGCACATCGGCGAGCTGGTCGACCTGCTGCACGAAGCCGATTACTGGGCCACGCATGCGGGCTCCGTGCACATTGACGCGGCGCATGTGGAGCAGGCGGTGGACCACCGCATCTACCGCAACAACCGTTATCAGGAGCTGCTGGCCGAACAGGTCTCACGCGGGGTGATGCTGCTCTCCACCGAGGGCACATGCGTCGGGCAGGTGAACGCGCTCTCCGTGATCGATCTGGGTGATTACCGTTTCGGGCGCCCGGCGCGCATCACGGCCACGGCACGCCCCGGCGCGGGCAAGCTGCTCGACATCGAGCGCGAGACCGAACTCGGCGGCCCGCTGCACTCCAAAGGCGTGATGATCCTGGGCAGCCTGCTTGCCACGCGTTACGCGGGCGAGACGCCGCTCTCGCTCGCGGCGAGCATCGTCTTCGAGCAGTCCTACGGGCGCGTCGACGGGGATTCCGCCTCGATGGCAGAGCTGATCGCGCTGCTCTCGGCGATCTCGGGGGTACCGCTGCGGCAGGACCTGGCGATTACCGGCTCGGTGAACCAGCACGGTGAGATGCAAGCCATCGGCGGCGTGAACGAGAAGATCGAGGGCTTCTTCGATACCTGCGTGGCACGCGGGCTTTCGGCCACGCAGGGCGTGGTGATACCTGCCTCGAACGTGCAGCACCTGATGCTCAAACCCGCGGTGGTGGAAGCCTGCCGCGGCGGGCGCTTCCACATTTTCGCGGCAACGAGTCTGGAAGATGCTGCTACCGCGCTCACCGGCCTGCCCGCAGGCGAGCGCCTGGCGGATGGCAACTTCACGCCGGGCTCCTTCGACGAGGAAGTGCGCAACCGCCTCGCGCACTTCGCGGAGCTCGCTCGCAAGCACAGCCACGAGGCCGGCACCGAGAAGGCGGAGAAGCCGTGACACCCGAGGACTTTCAGGAGGCCTCGCGCATGCGGCGCCTGCTGCTGGCGCTGGATGCGCAAGATCGGCCGCAGCAGCAGATCGAGGCGGCGGCGATGCTTGCAGCAGCACTGGGCGCGCGCCTCGAGGTGCTGTTGCTGGAAGACGAGGAGCTGCACGCGGCCGCGGCGTTGCCGATCATGCAGGAGATTTCGAGCGCCTCGGCCCGGACCCGTGAGTTGTCCACCGAAGCGCTGGAGCAGGCGCTGCGCGCCATCAGCAGAACAGTGGAATCCGGGGTTCGGGCCGTAGCGGGGAATGGAGAGGGACGCTTCCACGTGCGTCGCGGTCCTCGCGATGTTGCGCTTGAAGAAGCATCCGCGGGAGTTGATCTCCTGCTGCTTCCGGGGAGACGTGGCGTGCTGCGCTTCCGGATGCTCCCGACGCCAGGTGTATGCGCGATCTGCGATGACAGCCCCGCGGGCCTGCGAACACTGGAGCTAGCGAGGCGGCTTTCGCAGCAGACAGGGCGCGCGCTCTCACTCGTGCTTATCGGCCTGCCGGCGCAGGCGGAGGCGGAGGACCCGTGCAGCAAGCGGCGGGACTTCCCGGCCGGGGCGTCGCTCGAGCAGTTGTTGCAGGCCGTCGACACCGGCCCGGGCAACGTCCTGCTGATATCGCGCGATGTTGCCACCGCAGGCGGCGGCAAGGGCCCGGCGGATCAGCTAGCCTCGCTGCGATGTGAGGTGTTGGTGGTGGGGTGAAATCGCGGTGTTCAATGCGGCCGCCGTTGGCTATTCGCCCCAAAAAACGCAGGTCGGGGTACAGCGACCCATCGGCAATGCATTTGCATTGTCGAAGCAAGGCGATTGCATTACCCTCCACGACCTGAGCCGGTCTGAACGGAGAGCACCATGCCTGCCACCCTCGAAGTCGAATCCACGCTGACCGACCGCTACCAGACCACTGTCCCGGAAACCGTGCGTCGCGCCCTCGGGCTCGGCAAACGCGACAAGCTCCACTACAGCATTCGGCCCAGCGGAGACGTGGTCCTGTCCCGCGCAGAGGCCCCGAAGGACGACGACCCCTTGCTCAGCCAGTTCCTGGCCTTCCTGGCACGCGATATCGCCACCCACCCCGAGCGGCTGCAGGCCGTGGATGCTGCCCTCGCCCAGCGTCTGCAGTCCCTTGTCGGTGACGTCGAAGTGGATCTGTCCGCTCCGTTGTCGGCAGACGATGAATGAGCTCAGGCGAGCGCGCGCCACTGGTCGTTAACGGCTGGACGGTTTTCGCCCACCCGCTGTTCCTTGCGCAAATTGAAACGCTGACACAGCAGGTCGGGATCCTCAGGGAAAAGGACCCGGTCGGGTACGGGAAGAAAAACGCCAGCAAGCGGCTGGCAGCCATCACGAAGCTGGCGTTCGACGTGATTCCGCAAGATCCGACGCGGCCGGAGTACCGTCAGGGTGGCACCCTTGGCGACGAGCACAAGCATTGGTTCCGGGCCAAGTTTTTTCAGCAGTACCGCCTGTTCTTTCGTTACCACGCACCCAGCAAGGTGATCGTGTTCGCGTGGGTCAACGACGAGGACAGCAAACGTGCCTTCGAGAGCGGCGACGACGCTTACCGGGTGTTCCGGAAGATGCTGGAAAACGGCAATCTGCCGGGCGACTGGAACCAGTTACTGAGCGAAGCCCGTGCCGAGGGGCTCCGGCTGGACCAGTTCATCGCTGCGATTGCCCCCTAAGGGCCGGCACCACCACGCCCCGATGCGGATGATCTCCCGCGATTCGCTCTGCTACGATACGGCCTCTTCGCACCCCACCCCCCGTAGCACACAGGAGCAGCACCCATGACGATCAAGGTCGGCGATCGCATTCCCGAAGCAACCCTCAAGACCATGGGCGCCAAAGGCCCCGAAGGCATCGACACCGCCACCCTGTTCGGCGGCAAGAAAGTCGTGCTGTTCGCCGTTCCCGGCGCCTTCACCCCCACCTGCAGCGCAGCGCACCTGCCCGGCTACGTGGCACAGGCCGACACCATGAAAGCCAAGGGCGTTGACACCATCGCCTGCATGTCCGTGAACGACGCCTTCGTGATGGGCGCCTGGGGCAAAGCCCAAAACGCCGAGGAAATCCTCATGCTGGCTGACGGCAACGCCGACTTCACCAAGGCGCTCGGCCTGGTGCTCGACGCGACCGGCTTCGGCATGGGCATCCGCTCGCAGCGCTTCGCGATGGTCGTGGAAGACGGCGTTGTGAAGCACCTCGCCGTGGAATCCGGCCCGGGGCTCGACGTCTCCGCCGCCGAAAAAGTCATGTCCGTACTCTGAGGAGGCCGCGCACATGGCAGATCCCGTACGCGCAGGCTCGGCACCCATCGGGGTCGATGTCGAGGCAGGCAAGAGCTACTGGTGGTGCAGCTGCGGCAAGTCCGCGAAGCAGCCCTTCTGCGACGGCTCCCACAAGGGCACGGACTTCACTCCGATGAAGTACGACGCCCCCGAGACGCGCAAGGCCTACTTCTGCACCTGCAAGGCTACCGGCAACTCGCCGCTCTGCGATGGCAGCCACAGCCGCGGCTGAGGCAGGCTCCGCAACCGGGCAGGCAACGGAAACCGTTTTCCGCTCCTGCCCGGTCTGCGAGGCGAGCTGCGGGCTCACCATCGAGGTCGACCGCAACGCCAACCGCGTGATCGCGGTGCGCGGCGATGCGGACGACCACCGCTCCAAGGGCTACGTCTGCGCCAAGTCGCAGGTCGTGCGCCATCTCTACGAAGACCCCTCGCGCCTGCGACGCCCCGTGAAACGCTCACCGGAAGGCTGGCAGGAGATCAGCTGGGATGAGGCCTTCTCGCTGATAGGTTCACGGCTCGGCGCCATCCGCGCCGAGCATGGCAAGGACGCCGTGGCCATGTACTACGGCAACCCGAACGGCCACAACTTCGCCACGCAGATCCACACGCAGATGTTCATCGCGATGCTGGACACGCAGCGCTTTTTCTCTGCAGGCTCGGTAGACCAGCAACCCAAGAATCTCAGCTGCGAACTGCTTTACGGCAACGCCTGGGCTTTCCCGATTCCGGATCTGGACCGCTGCGATCTTTTCGTGTGCATGGGCGGCAATCCTCTCGTCTCCCAGGGCAGCCTGATGTCGGCGCCCGATGTGGAATCCCGCTTCGCGGCGCTGCGCGCGCGGGGCGGCAAGCTGCTGGTGATCGACCCGCGCCGCACCGAAACCGCCGCGCTGGCAGACCAGCATCTCTTCATCCGCCCGGGCACCGATGCCTTCCTGCTCTTCGCGCTGGTGCGGCTGATGTTCGAGCAGGGCCGCGTGACGCTTGGCCACCTTGCGCCGCATGTGGATGGTCTGGAGCGGCTGCGCGAGCTGGCGGAGCCGTTCACGCCCGAGGCCGTCGCGCCCGTCACCGGTATCAGCGCGGACGATATCCGCGCGCTCTGTGACACCTTCTGCAGCGCCGAAAAACCCGTGCTCTACGGCCGCATCGGGCTGTGCACGCAGGCCTTCGGCACGCTCTCTTCCTGGCTCGTCGACGTGGTGAATCTGCTCCGCGGGCGGCTGGACGCCGAAGGCGGCGCGATGTTCCCGCGCCCCGCCACCGGACAGGGCGAAGACAGCAACGAGGTGAATGTGCTGCAGCGCGCGCGCTGGCACTCGAAGGTGCGCGAGTTCCCCGAATACATGTCGATGCTGCCGGCCACCTTCATGGCCGAAGAGCTCGCGTGGGAGGGCCCGGGCAAGGCGCGGG
>CAIXOY010000213.1 GCA_903921135.1 uncultured Gammaproteobacteria bacterium | reverse complement strand
GACCTGGATGAAGCGGCACCGGAGCTAGCCGAATACCGCAGGCTCGTTCCCAAGTGGCACGACTGGGTTGCGGTGAAGGCCGCGTGTGCGCACGTCGCAACAGCGATCTTTGATCGCGTCTGCGAGATGGAAGCCCGAGGTTACGTCTCCTCGGGAGGCTGAAGACGCAAGGAGCCAACAAGGAGAGCCGCGCCATGAAACCGATCTTGGTCGTCATAGGCCTCCTCGCAACACTCCTGACCGCTCATGCACACGCCACCAGCGCACAGTGCGGATTCATCGAAGACCCTGATCTCCAGGCCCGCTGTCGCGCGGAATCAGGCGGTGGTTCCGTACAGTGCGGGATCATCCGTGATGCCGACATGCAGGCGCACTGTCGCGCCATGACAGGCGGCGGCTCCGCGCAGTGCGGCTTCATCCGGGACGATGATCGCCAGGCCATGTGCCGCGCACAGGCCGGCAGCAATTCGAGTCAGTGCGGCTTCATTCGCGACAACGACACGCAGGCCTACTGCCGCGCGACGACCGGCGGCGGAAGCGCGCAGTGCGGATTCATCCGCGAGAACGACCTGCAGGCGATGTGCCGTGCATCGACGGGGGGCGGATCCGGACAATGCGGATTCATCCGCGACTCCGACATGGAGGCTGCGTGCAGAGCGCAGTTTGACTGAGGCAGTCAGCGTCCTGCCGCACTGGCATCCCATCTTGCTCAGGTTGAACAGGCAGGGAGCAACGTCTTACCATCCTGCGATCGATCGAGGTACCGCAGAATGAACCCCACCGCCACACTCTCCTCGAAGTACCAGATCTCCATACCCAAGGCCATCCGGGCAGCGCAGCATTGGGAAGCGGGC
The DNA here is from genome assembly GCA_903921135.1 of uncultured Gammaproteobacteria bacterium. Taxonomy (GTDB): domain Bacteria; phylum Pseudomonadota; class Gammaproteobacteria; order Pseudomonadales; family UBA5518; genus UBA5518. The sequence goes on along the minus strand of CAIXOY010000213.1, from coordinate 14,569 downwards.
GTGACGTTCGCCTTCATCCCGAAGGGCACGGGCGTGCTGCTGGTACCTGTGCCTGAGCTGCAGACTCTCAAAGGCATCGCCCGCGGCGCATCGTCCGAGGGCTATCGCGATCGGTCGGACCGGGTCTGATGGTCGTTGTCGACACCTCGGCATGGATCGAGTGGCTGATCGGCTCGGCTACGGCCCGGAAGATCAAGCCGCTCTTACCATCACCGACCGATTGGGTGGTGCCGACCATCGTGCAGCTGGAGCTGGAGAAGTGGCTCACCCGTGAGGTGGGGGAAGAGCGCGCGGACCAGGTGATTGCCTTCACACAGATCTGCCACGTCGTCGCGCTCGACACCCCCATCGCGCTGGCCGCTGCGGAGGCAGCCCGGGCGCACAAGCTGGCGACAGCGGACGCGATCGTCTTCGCCACGGCGCAACATCAGGGGGCGTCCCTCCTGACGTGCGACAGTCACTTCAAGGGGCTTCCTGGTGTGACGCTCATCGGCAAGAGCAAAAACTGAACGCTCGCGACTGGTGAGCGAGGGCTTCGCCTGGCGCACGCACGATGCCTGCCGCCTCACTTCCTTCTCGGCAATACCGGCACCGTCCCGCCCCTGCGCCCCTGGCGACGGCTGAAGATCTGCACCGCCTGTATCAGCGTCATGCCGCCCTTGCCGCCGGGGCTGCGCAGCAGCATGTTGCCGAAGAGCTTGGTGGCGGCCTCCTGTTTGCCCGCGTTGGCCATCAGCACGGTCATGGCGAAGACCACGCCGAAGCCTTCCTTGTTCAGGCCGCGCGCCTTGCGGATGGACTCACGCGCTTCCTCCGCGCGGCCGGCGAGCGCCAGTACGGAGGCGAGGCCACCGTGCGTCTCACCGAAGCTGCGCTCGAGTTCGAGCGCATCGCGGAAGGTCTTCTCGGCGCCCGGCAGATCGCCCTGCGCGATCTGCGCCCAACCCAGCGTCACCCACGCACCTGGGCTCTGCGGCATGCCCGCAACCGCGCGCTGTAGCGTCTCCACCGCCTCGGGCGTTTGCTGCTTGTAGAGCTGCACCAGCCCCTTGCCGAGCAGCGAACGCGGGTCGTCGGGGCGCTGCGCGAGCACGCGGTCGATGCACTCTTCGGCGTCGTCGATTTCCTGTGTCTCAAGGCCCCACCAGCCGCGCACCGTGTTCGCGTCGATGTTGTGCGGATCGCGCTCGAGCACACGCGCGGCGGTGCGGCTCGCGATCTTGATGTCGCCGGCATCCATCTGCAGCAGCGACACATAGCCCTGCACCCGGTCATCGGGTGCGCGCTCCAGTGATGCCGTGGCCTTGGCGAGTGCTTCTTCGGTGCGGCCAAGGTGATGCAGACAATAGGCCTGGTACATCAGGTTCTCCGCGTCATCGAGGCCGCCTGCAGCGGCCGTCTCCAGCGCCGCCAGAGCCTCTGGCCACCTCTGCTGATACACGAGCGCAAGTCCCATGTTGTGGCTGATGGCAGGCACCTGCTGCACCTGCACATCCAGCCCGCGCAGCACGGCCTCGGCCTCGTCGAATCGGTGCTGCGAGAGGTACACGCTGGCCATGCGACTGCGCGCGATCGCGTGATCGGGCTGCATCTCGAGGACGGCGCGGAAGCTCTCCTCCGCGGCCGCGAAATCCCCGCTCGCGTGCTGCAGGTCGGCGATGGTGATGCGCAGCGTGAGGTTGCCCGGATCGACGGCAAGGAAGCCAAGCAGCTTCTGGATGCGCTCGGGGGAATGGTCGGCTGCGGGCGTATTCATGATCACGGTCCTGATGAAGGTGTGCGCTGGACTAGACGTAGCGGTCGAGACGTTGCTGCGGCTGCCCGTTGGCCGCGAGCCCCTGCATGACATTGCGCAGGCCCGCATGATCCGCAGCGCTGCCGCGGAACACAACGCTCGCCATGAAACGCTGCTTGCCGGGCAGGCCCGAGAGCGAGCCCGGAAAGAGCACGCAGGAGGCAAAAGCCTCGGCGAAATCCTCCGACGCGTTACGGCTGCCGTAGCGGCTCACGGGCGGCTCCGCGCGGAACACGGACGTCACCCACTGCTTTTTCTCGAAGGACGAGAGGATGCGGTAGTACACGAAGTGCCCCGCCTCGTGGAACAGCGTGCGGAAGAGCTCCTCACGGCTCGCGCAGGCGTGCAGCAGGATCGTCGAGGACTCGCGCTGGAAGCTGCCCTTCAATCGCGACAGCCCCGGCAGCCGCAGCCAGCGGGTGAAACCGGGCACCAGCGCTGATGGTTCGTAACGGACGGACTTCAGACCTTCCAGCTGATGCGGCGGCAAGCAGGCAAGTGCTGCCGCGATTGTCTCGGGCAGGGCGTGCGGGCACTGCCTGAATCCCCAGAGCTCGATGTTGATGGCGTTCAGGCCCGTGCTGCCGCCGCCGGCGATGCGATAGGTAGGGGCGGCCATGGGATCAGTCGAACAGCCCCTGGCTGCGCGCCTTCGCGATCGCCTGCGTGCGGCTGCGCACGCCGAGCTTCTCGAAGATCCGGGTGCCGTACCACTTCACGGTGCTGAGCTCGAGCCCCATGCGATCGGCGATCTCCTTGTTGCCCTTGCCCTCGCACATGAGCTCGAGGATCTGCAGCTCGCGGTGATTGAGCGGCTGTGACGACGGCCGCAGCGATTGCCGCGCAGGCCCCGCGTGCTTCAGGCCACCGAAGACTGCGGCCAGTGGCCCCGTCGGCGCCGAAGGCTTGACGAGTGGCCGCAGGTGCAGGTCGACAAAGTCGATCAGGTTGCTGATCTGGCGCGTCTGGATGCCGGCACGCTTGGCCGCATCCAGCGAGCGGCTGACGTCCTCGTCTTCCTGGGTCTGGAAAAAGCTGATCGCTTTCAGCACGTGTTGCAGCGCGGGCACCTCGGGCAGCGGGGAGGTCACGGGCTGTCGCGCGGCGGCGGCGGCCGGCACATCGGCGCGCGCACCGAGGGCCCGCCGCGCAGCGCTCGCCACGCCTGCGCGCTGCAGCACCTCCGGCGACAGACGCGGCGCTTGCGTAGCGGCACCCGCACGTAGCGCCGCCGCTTCGATCGCGTCACGCCCGAGCAGCGTCAGGGCACGATCCGCAGCAAGGCCCGCCGCAGCCAGGCACTCGATCGCCTCGGACACATGCCCGTGCGCCTCGTACCAGGCCGCGGCTTTTTCCAGAAAGCGGTGATCGGCCGCTGTGGCGGGCTCCGACACCAGGAACTGCTCGAGCACGCTCTCCAACCGGTACGCACCTGCGGCGCCGGGCACGCGCTCCAGCCAGCCGATGGTCAGGCACTGCTGCGCGCCCGTACCGATGCCCTTCAGGAGCGCAGACAACAGATCGAGTGTGATCAGCGGCAGCCTGCACGCGTGGCGCAGCCACGGGTAATGAGCCGCCAGCACGGGCAGCCAGGCCTGTGCGAAAACGCGCCGGCACGCGGGCAGGCGCGCGATGGCTTCCACCGCGTCACCGGAGCGCTCGCTGCCCTCGGCTACGGAGGCGGCGATGTCATCGAGGGCAGCCTCCGTGAGGCCCGGCCAGGCCTGCGTCAGCCTGCGCAGGCCGTGCAGGCTGGGCGCTCGTGCGTCCTCAGCCTGCGCGAGCGCTGCCAACGGGCCCGCACGCAGGAGCGCGAACAACTCGGCATCGGTGTACTGGAAGGCGCGGAAGTCGAGCAGATAGTGCATCTCGGCGCGAACACCGCCCGCCTGCAGCCAGAAGGGGCGCTCGCCGATGCTGAGCGCGGTACCTCGCCGCGCTGCGGCGTCGAGTGCGCTCTGCAGGCGCTCCGGGGGCAGGGCCTCGGGGTACATCAACGCGAGCGTGCCGGGTGGCACGCCGTCGATACGTTCAAGAAGACCCGATACCGGCACGCGCCGGCAATCGAGCAGCGTGCGCCGCTCGGAGACGCGGGCGAGGAATGCGGCAACACCCGGGACAGACTCCGCGCCGGCAGGCATCAGCACATGCACGGCACGCGGGCCCGCGGGGCCGTCGATAAGCCGCTGCACGTCCGCCGCAAGCCGCTCGCCGTAGACGCTCACCGGCGCAGGCGGCGTGGCCGTCACGTGCTCAGCGCCTGCCGCACGGCGGCAATGCGCGCGCCATCACGAGAAGCTGCCCACCAGGGCCTTGGCCACCAGCGCCCAGCCTTCGATCAGCACGAACATCAGCACCTTGATCGGCAAGGCAATCGTGAGCGGAGGCACCATGATCATCCCCATTGCCATGAGCACGCTTGCGGAAATGAGATCGATCAGCAGGAACGGCAGGAAGATCACGAAACCGATCTGGAAGGCCGTTTGCAGTTCGCTCAGCATGAAGGCAGGGATGAGTGTAGTCGTTTCGATCTCTTCCATCGTCTTCGGGCGCGGTTTGCCCGAGAGCTCCATCACCAGCGCCATGTCTTTCTCCCGCGTCTGGCGGATCATGAAACCGCGCAGCGGCACCAGCGCTTTCTGCGCGGCGTCCATCGCGGTGATCTCGCCCGCCGTGTATGGCGTGAAGGCCACGCGGTTCATCTCGTCGACCACCGGCATCATGGTGAACAGCGTGAGGAACAGGGCAAGGCTCACCAGCACCGTGTTCGGTGGCGTGCTCTGCATGCCGAGCGCCAGGCGCAACATCGACAGCACGATGATGATCCGGGTGAAGGCGGTGAGCACGATCAGTATCGCCGGCGCGAGGCTCAACACCGTGAGGAGCGCCAGCACTTGCAGTGCGGAGGCCATCTCCGGGGCCTCGGCACCGGAATCGAGGTTCACGGTGACGCCACCCACGCTTGCGCTGGCAGCCGCCGCGATGCCGGGCAGCAGGGCCAGCAGCAGGCCGGCCACGGCAGCGAATCTGCTGCGCGGGGTCATGGCTGCGTCTCCGTGCTTGCCGGCGCCGCTGGCGTGACAGCTACCGCTGCACGCGGCGTCAACTCGGTCACCGACACTCCCTGCTCCGACTCCACCACCAGCACATCGCGTCCGTCCACATCCAGCAGATGCGCCACGGTTTTTCGCGAGAGCACCCTGCGATCACCCACGCGAAGACGCGCACCGGACTTCTCCGGCACCATCCCGCTCTGCACGAGGCGCTTGCGCAGGAACACCGCCGCCAGCGCGCCCGCAGCGCACAGCAGCCCGAGCGACAACAAAATGCGCGTGAACAGCCCGCCCACATCGGGATCCGCGCTCTTGTAGGGAATCGCGGCATCCGCCAGCGCCGAGGCAGGCGAGATCAGCCCCGCAACGACAAGCAGCGCAATGGTTGTGACAACGGTCCCCGGCATCAGAGCGCGCACGTTCATCGCTCGGTGATCACTTCCGTGATCTGGATGCCGAAGTTGTCATCCACGATCACCAGGGTCCCGCGCGCCACCACGCGGCTGTCCAGCACCAGATCCACGGGCTCGTCGGCGAGCCGGTCGAGCGGCAGGATGCTGTTCTCTGACAGCGCAAAAAGCTCAGCCACCGAGAGCGAGGCCTCGCCGAGGACGGCCGTGAGCCGCAGTTGCACGTCCTTCACCACATCCAGTGTCTGCGGAACCGCGAGCTTCTTGCTCGCCTCGCCGGCATCGAGCTGGCCCAATTCGACGGATTCGACGTTCTTCTCGCTCACGCTGTGTGTCCTGTGTTGTCTCGTTGAAATCGCCTGCGCAGACATGGCGAAGGCATGCGCTGCTGCTCAGAGCGGCGCGATCCGCAAGGCCCGGTGCCCGCCACTCACGCCCAGTTGCCCCTGCGCCAGTTGCCGACCGGCGGTGCCGAGGCGCACCCGCGCATCGAAACGCTGATCGAGCATGACCACATCGCCCACCGCAAGATCGTTCACCTGCCCCACGGTGAGGACCGTGGTGCCCAGATCCGCCCGCAGGCTGACGCGCTGCGCGGCCAGCGCCGCACGCGCCCGCGGCAACTCGCCGCGACGCGATGAGCTGCGCGCGGGCAACAGCGGTTGCAGCAACTCAGGCCCCAGCAGCACCGGCAGCACCCGGCCATCACGCACGACATCGAGTACCGCCCAGCCGGAGCCGCGTCGGAAGATCCGCTGCAGCTCAGGCGAAGCGCGGAGCAACGCAGGATCGCGCGCAACCACGCCCGCAGAGGATGCAGAGAGCATCTCGTGGAGCGACTGCAGCGCGCGCTCGGCCACACCGCGCTCGAGACGGCCGGCAAGAGATGCACCGGCCTCCGCGGGCAGCAATGCGCCCTGCCCTGCCGCCAACAGGCTGCGCAGCAGTTCCATGGCATCCCCATGCTCACCGAGCATCACGAGGAAGGCCTCGCGTTGCCCACCAACCACCAGCGCGCCGTCGGCCGTCGCGGGCAAGGCGCGCAGCAGAGGATCATGGCCGCCCTCGACATTCCGCAGCGCGATCTCTGCGTGGCGGTCGCCGAACCACTCCACGAGCCAGGCCTCAACGCGCTCGCGCAGTGCAGACCCGAGCCGCGCGAGCGCGGCTGGCGCGTGAATCCGGAAGGGATGCGCGACCACTAACGGCCTCCCCGCGTGCTGCTGTAGAGCTCCTGGATCAGCTCGTTGGTGGCGTTCAGCACCTGCGATGCGGCCTGGAAACCGCGCTGCACGATGATGATCTCGGCAAACTCCCGCGACAGTTCGACGTTCGAGCGCTCGATGCTCTTGTGGACCAGCTTGCCGAAGGCGCCGTCAGTACCGCTGCCGAGCACCCGCTCGTTGGTGTCGTCCAGCGTGAACAGCGCATCGCCCGCGCGCTGCAGCGCCGAGGTGTTGGTGAACAGCGCCATCGCCACGCGACCGTCCTTCACCTCGTCCTCGTTCGAGTACGTGAGCACCAGCGTGCCGTCTTCGTTGAAGGCGAAGGACGTGAGCTGCCCGGTGGCGCGCCCGTCGACCTCCTCGACCTGGATGCCGGAGGTGGTGAACTGCGCCGTGTTCACCGCAGCGAAATTGATCTTCAGTTCCTCAATGCGGCGATCGACCACCGCGAGCGTGGGGCCTTCGGCGCTCTGGCCGTTGCTGTACGAGACGATCAGCTTGCCGCTGGCGTCGATCTCCAGCCCCGAGACCTTGCCCACCGCACGCCCGGACAGCTGAGTGGCCGTCACGGCACTGGCTGAGCCGGTTTTGAGCAGCAGTGCTTCGGCGCCGTCCTTGCCGCTCACGTCCAGATCGAAATTGATCGTCAGCGCGGCACCGGCAGTGTCCGTCCCGGTCCAGGTTGCGCTGATGTCGCCGCTCTCGAGCCGCCACTGGAGCGCATCGACCAGCGCGCCGGTATTGCCGCCCCCCAGCAGACCGCCCGCGCCAGGCACGCCGGTGTTGCCGGGCACACCATCACGTATGTAAACAAGCTTCTTGTCGGCCTTGAACTCGTTCGCCTGTCCCCGGTTGAAGACCACGTCGTACTCCACGCGGTTGGCATCGGAGAGCAGGCGTACGAAGGTGACGCTGACGTCGTGCGTGTTGCCCGCAGCGTCATAGAGCTGCACGGTGATCGGGTTCTGCTGCACCGCGTTGCCGTTGGCATCCGTGGTGTAAGGCGGGTAGAGATCACCCACGGGTGCCGCGGCATCGAGCACGCCCGAGAGCCTGAGCGCCGTGCTGGCCTGCGCCGGGTTCTGCAGCACGATGGACGCATCGATCAGCGTCGCAGGACTCGAGGGATCGCGCGCCGCGACTTTCTTCTGCGTGGCCTTGTCGATCAGGAAGCCGTTGCTGTCGATGGTGAAGGTGCTGTTGCCGAGGAAACTCACCGAGCTTCCTGCGCTCGCTGCCTTCGAGACCAGCTCGCCCTCGGTCAGCGTGACGGTGATCTCACCGAGTTTGTCGAGTTCGCCGGGCGTCGCCTCGATTGACACCCTGGGCACGCCGGAGAAACGGTCCCGGACGGTCTCGACGTCGACGAGGTCGAAGAAGTTCAGGCTGATCGCTTGCGAGAGATCCTGCGCGATCGGCGCACCGTTCACGCCGAATTCCAGCGTGAGGCTGCTCCCGACCAGATTGCCGCTGGCGTCCTTGAAGTCGACTTTCCACTCGCCACCGGCCTGCTTGGTGAAGGTAGCGAAGAAGGTGTTGGCGCGGCCGTTCCTGTCGAAGGCCTTGATCTCGACCTTTTCGGTGGCGGTTGCATCCTGCGGCGGGTACACGGTGCCCGTGACGGCGGAGGCGTTCAGCGTGCCGCGCAACTGCACCTCGGTGCTGGCAACGGCCGAACTCAGCAGACGGTCGCGGAGGTTGATGTCGGCGATGTTGCCGGAGGCATCGATCTTCGCCACGCGATAACCGGTACCCGGATCGGACAGGTAGCCGTCCTCGTCGATCTCGAACTGTCCGGCACGCGTGTAGAACTCCTTGTTGCCGTCACGGACGACGAAGAAGCCGTTGCCGTCGATCGCCATGTCGGTGTCCCTACCGGTCACCGCCAGTTCACCATCGACGAAACGCACGGTAGTGCCGCCCACCGCAACGCCCTGCCCGTTCGCGATCGGGCTGCCGTCGTCGCCCGTGGCACCGAACTGCTGGTTGCCCTCGAGCTCGCGGTAGAACACGTCGTTGGCCTTGTAGCCCGTGGTGTTCAGGTTGGCGACGTTGTTGCTCAGGTTGTCCAGCCCGCGCGTGAAGGCGTTCAGGCCGGTCATCGCCTTGTAGAGTGTGCCGAGCAGATCGGATGGCATCTCAGTTACCTGCGTTCGAGAGCTGGATCACGGAACTGATCTGCGTGGGGCTCACACTGACGAACGTGCCGTCGGCCTGCTTGACCGAGAGCCGTGGCTGGCCCTGCACCAGGCTCATCGCCACCACCTCACCGGAGGTCGACCCGGTCTCGAGCTGCACGTTCACCGTGCGCCCCAGCAAGCCGATCGACTGCGAGAGGTTGCTCACATCGAGCAGTGCCTCGGTGTTGTCGTTCGTGCGGTTGGCGAGTTCCACGGACGAGAACTGCGCCAGCTGCGCGAGGAACTCGCGGTTGTCCACCGGCTCCAGCGGATCCTGGTAGTTCAGCTGCGTGAGGAAGATGTTGAGGAATTCGTCGAGCCCCACGGAGGCCTGCGCGGCCACCGTGTCGGTCCTGCCTACTGCGCCTACGGAATCTATTGCCATGAGGATGCTCCCAGCAGTTCGTTGATGTGCGTGATGCGTTTGCCGTTCACCATGATCCGGGAGAGCGAGCTGCCCTGCTCCGCGAGCACGCCCTGCAGATCGCGCACCCAGTTGAAGACTTCCGTGGCGTACTTCTGGCGGAAGTCGCGGATCCAGAGCGTGAGCTCACCGCCCGACTGCGTGAGACGCACGTTCACGTCGGTGAAGCGCATCTGGTTCATCAGCGCGTCGTAGCGCTGCGCGAGGCGAAGGCCGTTGGCATCGGGCGAGCGGGTACCGCCCGAAGAAAGCGTCGCAATCTGCCAACCTTCGAGGCCGCGCGGCTCGGGCATGGCAGGCTGCATGCGTTGCGCCGCAGACACGCCGCTCAGGGCCGGGATGACGGCGCTTGCGCGCGCGCCGGGTGGAGCGAACAGGCCCGCGAGTTCCGCTGCTGTCGCGAAGGGATCGCGGGGTGCAGAGACGTCTTTCGGTGCCTCGGGATCGACGATCCCGGACAGACGCGGGGCGCCGGCGGATGCGGCACCGTCAGGCAGCGTCTCGTCGCTCAGCGTGAAGGATTCCTGCTCCAGCGCCGAAAGCCACTGCTCGCGCTGCGTGTCGTCGCGCTGCGGGCCTGCGGCGCCGTTGCCGCCCGGCGCGGGCACCAGAGGCTGGGGGTCTACCTGCATGTCGTTCTCCTCGTCAGATGCTGTCACGGCGGCGTGTTCTCCGCGCTGTGGCCGGCACGCTGCCGGACCAGATTGGCGACATGAACGTCGCTCAGTTCCTCTACCTGCTTCGCGGTACGCGCCTGCCAGAGCGCCGCCACGGCCTCGCGGTGCTTCTCGTGGCTCTTGTCCTTGCGCACCTTCGCCATCATCAGCTGCTTGCGCAGATCGAGGACGATGAGCACCCGCAGGTCATGGGCCTTGCGGTAGCCCTCGAGTTTCGTGCGCAGTTCGGAGGCGAGCCGCAGCAGCCCCTCGCGCGTGCCGGCATCGAGCAGCGCCGCACCCTCGCCTTCGAGCAGGGTGTCGATCTCCGCGTCGAGTTTGTGGCAGCTGCGGCGCAGGCGGTTCAGCTCTTCCATCGCGTCTGCGAGCGCCATCTCGGCTTTCTGGTAATCCCATTTGTACAGGCTGGCCACGCGCCGGTAACCGCGCAGTTCCGTGCTCATCGCGCCGCTCCCCGGACCTGTGCGGGCCGGTTGATGGCCTCGGCCTTGTCCAGCACCTGCTGCAACTGCAGCAGCATTTCATCAAGCTCTATGCGGTCTTCGGGCGGCTGCGAGAACAGGCGTTTCAGCGCGGGCAGCGCGTTCAGGGCTTTGTCGAGGTCGGGGTTGCGCCCGGCCTGGTAAACGCCCATGTCGATGATGTCCTTGTTCTCTTCATGGACGCTCAGGAGGCGGCGGATCTCGGCCACCAGCGTGCGGTGCTGGCGGCTCACCACGGCGTTCTGCAGCCGGCTCGAACTCTCGAGCAGCGCCACCGCCGGCAGTTGCCCCATGTTCGCAAGGCGCCGCGTGAGCACGATGTGGCCGTCCAGGATGGCGCGCAGGTTGTCGGTGACGGGCTCGTTGAAATCGTCGCCCTCCACCAGCACGGTGTAGAAGGCGGTGATGGAGCCGCCGGTCTGGAAACTGCCTGCGCGCTCCAGCAATTTGGGCAGCATCGAGAACGACGAGGGCGTGTAACCCCGCGCCGTCGGCGGCTCGCCGATGGCAAGACCGATCTCGCGCTGCGCCATCGCAAAGCGCGTGACCGAGTCCATGGCCAGCATCACGTCCATGCCCTGGTTGCGGAAGTACTCGGCGATGGCAGTGGCGGCAAAGGCCGCACGCGTGCGCACCAGCGCCGGCTGATCCGCGCCCGCCACCACCACCACGGATTTGGCGAGCCCCTCGGGGCCGAGGTTGGTGTTGATGAAATCCAGCACCTCGCGGCCGCGCTCGCCGATCAGCGCGATCACGTTCACCGCCGAGCGGCTGTTGCGCGCGATCATGCCGAGCAGCGTGCTCTTGCCCACACCGCTGCCGGCGAAGATGCCCATGCGCTGGCCCTTGCCGATGGTGAGGCAGGCATCCACCACGCCCACACCCGTCTCGAGGATCTCGCTGATCGGTTTGCGCGTGAGGTGGTTGATGGGTTCGGGATAGAGCGGGTAGTCCTCGACGGCGGCGATCTCCGGGCCCTTGTCGAGCGCCTTGCCGAAGGCATCCACCACGCGCCCGAGGAACGCCGGCCCCACAGGGACCGTAGCGGATTTGCCCGTGGCGGTGATCTCGCTGCCGATATAGACGCCCTGCATGTTCCCGTAGGGCATGAGGATGACTTTGCCCTCGCGGAAACCCACCACCTCGGCGATCACCGGCCGCGTCTGCGAGGGCGGATAGATCTGGCAGAGCTCGCCCAGGAACACGTCCGGCCCGTTCGACTCCACCGACATGCCGTAGTACTGCGAGACCTTGCCCACGCGGGGCACGGTTTCGCAGTGCTGTATGGCACGCAGGATGGCGTTCATGCCCGGCACGGCTCCCCTTCCTCAGTTGCCGCTTTTGACGGCGGCATCAATGGCATCACGCAGGCGCTGCAACTGGGTTTCCAGCCGCGCGTCCCACACCCCGGTATCGGTCTCGATCATGCAGCCGCCGACGGTCACGCGTGGATCGGGCACGAACTGGATCTCGCTGAAACGCCCGTCCGCACCCAGTTCCTCTGCGAGTCGGCCCATCAGCTTGAAATCCTGCTGCGAGACATGCACCGCCACCTTGCGCGCACCGCGTACGCTGGAGAGCGCATGCGCCACCAGCGCGCGGGTGAAGCCTTCTTCCACGCTGCGCTCGCCAATCAGCCGCGCGAGCGCAGCGAAAGCGATGTCGACCGCGTAGTCGTCGACTTGCGCCAGCTGGCCCTCCAGCGAACTGCTGAAGAGCTTCTGCAGCTGATGGAGTTCGGCTGCCTGTTTTTTCAGCTCGCGGGCCACATCTTCGCGCGCTTCTGCCACGCCCCGCTCGTAGCCCTGGCTGCGGCCGGACTCGGCGTCGGTCTTCAGCTGCGCCTCGAGGCTGGCGTGACGGGCCGAGAGGTCTTCGAGTTTCCTCGCAAGCGCTGCGTTCTCTGCCTCGAGCTGGGCGATGCGCTTTTCCTGGATGCCGGCGAGATCGCGGCTGCGCGCGAGCTCTGCCCCCATGGTCTGCGCAGGATCTGCCACGGATGAAGGCGCGGGCGCCGCCACATTGAAGGCAGGTTTTTCCTCACGCGGCATGGCTTCCGCGGGGTCGCGCGTGGGACGGCGCGGGCTGCCTTTCACGGCCGTGGCGCGCTCCTCCGCCTCCTGAGGGCGCGGCTCCACGCGGGCCGCGTCGAGCTTGCGCGTGCCCGTCACGGATGTCGCGCGAAGAATCTCACCCATGGTCGTCTGCCTGTCTTTCCGCGGCGAGTTCCGCGATCACATCGGCCATCGCCTGCTGCACGCGGGGCGTGGGCATACGCTCACTACCCGACTCCACCGCCTTGCGGCGCCTGGGGCTCATCTGCCTGAGGTATTGCGCGGCGTCCCGCCACAGCTTGCTGTGGAGAAAGATGGCCAGGTACTGCTGCGGCAAGCGGGCCAGGACCCACTGCACTGCGGCAAAGCCGGCCTCGTTCACTGCGTGCGACTGCGGCAGGGCCCGCGCGTCCATCGCCTCGAGGATCAGGGCGAAATCGAGCTGCGCCGAACCCAGGATCTGCCGCAACTCGTCCGAGGCCTGCTCCACGGCATCGCGTTGCGCCTGCGTGAGCCGCGCCAGCAGCCACTGCCGGTCTGCGGCAGAGAGACCGCGCAGGCGCAGCGCCACGCGCTTCGCCACCTTGCTGCAGGGCGGCAGCGCGGAGCCGGGGGCGGGTTCGAAGCGCATGTCTCAGCCTGCGCCCGGTGCGGGCGTGGCGGGATCCGGCGCGGAGGCGGCATCGCCCTCGAACCAGTACTTCACGTCGCGCAGCAGCGCTTCGCGCTCGCCTGCCGGGAGTGCGGGCGGGGCAGCCGGTGCACGCCGGGAAAAGGCATAGAGGGCACCCACCACCGCGAGCACCAGCGCCACGAGCAGTGCGCGTGCGGGGAAACCCCATCCGCTATCGGCCCGGGGGGCGGTGTGCCCAAGCGGCGCGCGGGGGGCCCCCGGTGCCACAGCAGCGCCGGCAGTGGTGGCTCCCGTCGGTGCCGCCGCAGGCGCCACGGGCAGGGACGAGACCTCGATCGCATCCCCGCGGCCCTCACGCAATCCGACTGCGTTCGCCACCAGCTGGCGTATCGCCTTCAGTGTCACCGCATCCACGGCACGCGGCACCATCACGCTCACGGTCATGCGCTCGATGGCACCCTCGCCCTTCACCACCTGCTCCACGCTCCTGTCGACGCGGTAGTCGGTTTCCACCACCTCGGAGGCCAGTTGTTTCTTGCTCTCGGTGCCGTAGTCGTCGGCGCCGCCGGCGAACTTGCGCTGGGTCTTGCTCTTGGCCGCGATGCCGCCCTGCCCGCTTTTCTCGGGGGAGTTGTAGGTTTCCCGCGTGAGTTGCACCTGCTCGTTGCCGAGCGTCACATCGATGTTCACCACCGCCACGCCCGGGTCGTAGAGCTGGTCGAGGATGGTGGCGGCTTTCTGCGTGAGGTATTCCTCGATCTCCTGCTTGCGCCCGAGGTGTGCGCCACCGCCCTTGCGGTCCTGCGCGTGGGGCTGCGTGAGCACCACGCCGCGCTCGTCGATGACGGTGACGCTCTCGACGTCCATGCCATCGACGGCAGAGGCCACCAATTGCTGTATGCCGGCGATCTGCGAGACGTTCAGCAAGCGCTGCGGCTCCTGCACCACCGAGATCGAGGCCTTGGGCGCGGTCTGCGCCTGCTGGAACAGCCCGCGATCGGGCAGCACCAGGTGCACCCTCGCCTGCCGCACCACGCCGAGCCCCATCACCGTCCGCGCGATCTCGCCCTGCAGGGCGCGCTGGTAATTGATCTTCTGCACGAACTCGGTCATGCCGTAGTCGGCGTTGTCGAAGAGCTCGAAGCCCTGCCCGCCGTTCATGCCGAGGTTGCTGCCATCGATGCGCAGGCGCGTTTCGCCGGCCACCGTGCTGTCCACGAGGATGCTCTTGCCGTCGGGCGAAAGCGCGTGGGCCACTTTCATCTCGTCCAACTGCGCGATGACCTTGGCCGCGTCCTGATCCGCCAGATCGGTGTAGAGCGGCGCCATGTGGCTGCGGTACGCAAACATGTAGAGGCCCGCGCACAGCCCCCCGATGAGCAGCACACCCATGCCAAGAGAGACACGCTGGCCCGCCGAGAGGCCCGAGGCAAATTCACTGACAGCAGACATCCGCTGGATTCCTTCTGGTTAAACGCTCATGCGCATGACGTCCTGGATTCCCTCGAGAATCCGGTTGCGCACCTGTACGGTCAGTTCAAACGAGGTTTTCGCGCGGGCCAGCGAGATCATGACCTGGTGAAGGTTGTCGGCCTCGCCGAGCGCGAGCTTCTGCACCTGGGTCTCGGCCAGAT